>NZ_CAXSXW010000019.1:0-132216 GCF_964241505.1 Klebsiella sp. Q11 | reverse complement strand
AGAAGTGAAACGCCGTAGCGCCGATGGTAGTGTGGGGTCTCCCCATGTGAGAGTAGGGAACTGCCAGGCATCAAACAGGTGAAGAGCCCATCCTGACGGATGGGCTTTTTGCGTTTTTGTCGCCTGAAAATATCAGCAGATGCCTTCAGAAGGCGCGATCATGGCTATATCTCTGCAATAACTATCGGTCCTCGTTAAACCCCGTTAACCACTGCATAATAAAAGCGGCTATTTGCGGGACATCATTTAAATCTAACAATGGAAACGACGTCTCGACTGGCGTATCGCTGGCTATGGCAATCACATCATCGTCATAAGCTAATTCTTCAATACTATGTCCGCTGTTTTGCCGAAAAAGCAGGATTTTGGGCACAGCTTCATGCTTAAAACCCTCAACCAGGACTAAATCTAACGTTGATGCATCCATTCGGCTAACCAGCCATTCCAGATCCAGCGGAGGCTCTTCGGGTGTTTCCGTCATTAATGCCCAACGCTGGGAGCTGGCGACAATCGTCTGAGCCGCTCCGGCTTTACGCAGTTCATAGCTGTCTTTACCGGGTTTATCCACGTCCATATCGTGATGAGTATGTTTAATTAGCCCTGGCCGTAAGCCTTCCGCGCGCAGTGCCGGAATCAGCGACTTCAGTAGGGTGGTTTTACCTGTACCGCTCCAGGCTGCGATGGCTAAAAGCGGGATCATGATGGCACCTGCATACGTTGCAAATCGTCGAGAGTATTGACGTTAATAAATGCTGATTTTACATCGCTAAAATCGACGCTATGACCGCCAATTTTGCGCAGAAATACCATTACCCGTCTTTCTCCTGCCGCCAGATACGTTTCCAGTTCGCCGATCGCCTCGCGATTCACCAGAGCAATGGCCGGATGGTCACGTTCACCATCGTGTACCCAAACGGCTGGAGAGGATTTTCTCTGCTGTATTAAGCGCGTCGCCAGAAATGATGGGATAAATGGCGTATCACAGGGACAAAACAGAAACCACTCGCCCTCAACCTGATGCATTACGGAAAGCATGCCGGCCAACGGCCCGGGAAAGTCGTTCAGAGAGTCGGTAATAATCGGGTAGCCGCTGCTTCGCCAGCAATCAAGATTGCGGTTAGCGCTAATTACCAGCTTTGTAACCTGCGGCTGCAGCGCATCGGCGACATGACGCCACAGGGCTTTACCTTTCAGCAGCTGTAACCCTTTATCTATTCCTCCCATGCGCGAGCCTCTTCCTCCCGCCAGCACGACGCCGGTTATGACCTTGCCCTGCATATTAATATCGCCTCTTTCATTGTGGGATTGTCCCTGCTAACGTATTCCTATCAAGAGTAAGGAGCATTGCTATGAAATGTAAACGTCTGAATGAAGTCATTGAACTCCTCCAGCCAGCCTGGCAGAAAGAACCTGAGCTGAATTTAATGCAATTTTTGCAAAAACTGGCAAAAGAGGCCGGATACACCGGTGAGTTGAGCGATCTCTCCGACGATATTCTGATTTATCATCTGAAGATGCGCGACTCGGCAAAAGAAGCCGTTATTCCCGGGATTCAGAAAGATTATGAAGAAGATTTTAAAACCGCGCTGCTACGCGCTCGCGGCGTGATTAAAGAGTAAAAGGTTGTAAGCGCTGCCGCGGAATCGGCAATGAGATGATATCCTGTATCATTCGTACGATTATCGGATGTCAGGATGCACGATAAGGCTTTCACTTTTCAGACGCTTCACCCGGATACCATCATTGATGGCTTATTTGATCTGGGAATGCGGGTGGACTCCGGTCTCACTCCGCTTAATAGCTATGAGAACCGGGTTTACCAGTTTCAGGACGAAGATCGTCGCCGCTATGTGGTGAAGTTCTATCGTCCTGAACGTTGGTCAGCCCAACAGATCCTTGAAGAACATCAGTTTTCCCTCCAGCTCGTGCAGGACGAAGTCCCTGTAGCGGCGCCGTTGTCGTTTAACGACAGTACCCTTCATCAGCATCAGGGATTCTTTTTCGCCGTATTCCCAAGCCTGGGTGGACGTCAGTTTGAGGCGGATAACCTCGATCAGATGGAATGGGTTGGGCGCTACCTTGGCCGTCTGCATCAAACTGGACGCAAACAGCGTTTTGTCGCGCGTCCGGAGATAGGGACGAATGAGTATCTTCTTGAGCCACGCCAGGTCTTTGAGCTTTCCCCGCTGATACCTGCAGGTCTGAAAGAGGTTTTTCTCAGCGCTACCGATAAGCTGATTGATGCGGTAATGGCGCAATGGCACGGACGTGCCAATATTTTACGGTTACACGGTGATTGCCATGCGGGAAACATCCTCTGGCGCGATGGGCCACTGTTTGTTGATTTAGATGATTCACGTAATGGACCTGCTATCCAGGATCTGTGGATGTTGTTGAACGGCGATAAAGCCGAACAACGGATGCAGCTTGAGATGATCATTGAAGCGTATGAAGAGTTCAGCGCTTTCAATACCGATGAAATTGCCCTCATCGAACCTTTACGTGCAATGCGGTTAGTTTATTATCTGGCGTGGTTATTAAGGCGCTGGGAAGATCCCGCTTTTCCTAAAAACTTCCCGTGGTTAACCGGGGAAGATTACTGGCGCGGGCAGACAACAACTTTTCTTGAGCAGGTAAAGGTTCTGCAGGAACCGCCTCTTCAGTTAACGCCAATGTATTAATGTGATATATCCAGGAGAGAATTAATCATGAAAAAAATTTGGCTGGCGCTGGCTGGTATGATTCTGGCTTTCAGTGCATCCGCTGCCCAGATCACCGACGGTAAGCAGTATATTACCCTCGATAAGCCCGTTGCCGGTGAGCCGCAGGTGCTCGAGTTTTTCTCGTTCTACTGCCCGCATTGCTATCAGTTTGAAGAAGTTCTTCATGTATCAGATAACGTGAAGAAAAAGCTGCCTGAAGGCGTCAAAATGACGAAATACCACGTTGAGTTCCTGGGACCGTTAGGCAAGGATCTGACTCAGGCGTGGGCCGTTGCGATGGCGCTGGGCGTGGAAGATAAAATCACCGTGCCGATGTTTGAAGCGGTACAGAAAAACCAGACCGTCCAGACCGTGGCCGATATCCGTAAGGTCTTCGTTGACGCCGGCGTTAAAGGTGAAGATTACGATGCAGCCTGGAACAGCTTCGTGGTGAAATCCCTGGTGGCTCAGCAAGAGAAAGCCGCCGCTGATTTCCAGCTGCAGGGCGTGCCGGCTATGTACGTTAACGGTAAATACCAGCTTAACCCGCAGGGTATGGATACCAGCAACATGGACGCATTTGTTGCCCAGTATGCCGATACCGTTAAGCAGCTCGTTGAGAAGAAATAAAAAATAAACGCCGGTTACTGACCGGCGTTTTTCTTTTCTGCGCCCACAATTATTTCTCTGCCTGCTGCATTATTTCCGTTAGCTGCCGATCTTTCTCTTCCCAAAGCCTGTTTAGCCAGCGCTGAAAGCGTCGCTTAAAGTTTTTGTCATTTACATAATCGCCGTGCAGCTCTTCCGTCACAGGTTCAAGACTGACTCTCACCACAATCCGCGTCAATCGGCCGCTCAGCATGTCATAAAACGGCTTTTGGTTGTTTTCCGGATAGCATAACGTGACGTTCAAAAGCTTATCAAACTGCGAGCCGAGCACGCTTAATGCCATGGCAATACCCGCAGCCTTTGGCGATAACAGATTCTGGTAAGGCGAACGGGTCTGCTGTTGCTTTTCTTCCGTGAAACGAGAGCCTTCGACAAAGTTAACAATCGTTGTTGGATGCGCGCGGAACTTCTCGCAGGAGCGGCGAGTGGTTTCAACATCTTTGCCCCGGCGTTCTGGATGGCGGAGTAAATAGCCTCGGGAATAGCGGCGCATAAAAGGCATATCCAGCGCCCAGCAGGCCAGCCCAATAAACGGCACCCAGGCGAGCTGTTGCTTGAGGAAATATTTATTCATCGGGATATGTTTGCGAAACAGCACGCAAAGCACCACGATATCTGCCCAGCTATGGTGGTTGCTGATGAGCAGATACCAGTTTTTCTTATTCAGGCCATCCAGGCCCTGTACATCCCATTTAAGCCAGGGATTAAGACGCAGCAGCAGAGCCAGCCCTTCACACCAGCAGTACATCATGAAATTGCAAAAAATGGAGATCGAGCGCCAGACCGCAGGAATAGGCACAAGAAGTTTAATCAGCCCGGCGACGATGATTGGCACCGAGCAGATTATGGTGACTATGATAGTCAGGGCGATACTCAGCGGGAGCGTTATCGCGGCGAGTAATCTCGACATAGTTAATTTATTCAGAAAGTTAGGCTGACAAAGAACGCGTTTAAACGGCGCAAGAGGCTGATTTTACCAGAAAATAGCGTAAATAACGGGTCTTACCAGAACAGAAAAATTTTCGGATCTTATATCCACATGGAACATTGAGTCGCCATGGTGTTATTAAAGCAAATTATGAGTGTATAACTTAATGATAAATATGAAATAATTTGTTTATGGATGATTTAATTAACGATTGTTTGGCTGTCGTTATAAAAATATTCACAAAGTTATCCACAGGATAGCCCATAACGCGATCGAAAGGATCGCAGAATCTTTTCGACGAAATGCGGGAAAAATTCAGGATTTAATGCCCGTCTGTGGCATCCTTTACCGATAATCTGATAAACAGGCACGGAAATTATGGTTCAGATCCCAGAAAACCCTCTCATCCTCGTTGACGGCTCCTCTTACCTTTATCGGGCATATCACGCGTTCCCCCCGCTGACGAATAGCGCTGGTGAACCGACAGGCGCAATGTATGGCGTGCTGAATATGCTGCGAAGCCTGATCCTGCAGTATCAACCGACCCATGCTGTCGTCGTGTTTGATGCCAAGGGGAAGACTTTCCGTGATGAACTGTTTGAGCACTATAAATCTCATCGCCCGCCGATGCCGGACGATCTGCGTGCGCAGATCGAGCCGCTGCACGCCATGGTAAAAGCGATGGGCCTGCCGCTAATGGCTGTTCCTGGCGTAGAAGCCGATGATGTCATAGGTACCCTGGCGCGTGAAGCTGAAAAGGTCGGGCGTCCGGTACTGATTAGCACCGGCGATAAAGATATGGCCCAGCTGGTTACGCCGGGTATTACGCTGATTAACACCATGACCAATACTATCCTTGGCCCCGATGAAGTGGTGACGAAATACGGCGTACCACCGGAGCTGATCATCGATTTTCTGGCCCTGATGGGAGATTCATCGGACAATATTCCAGGCGTACCTGGCGTGGGAGAAAAGACTGCGCAGGCGTTACTGCAGGGGCTGGGTGGTCTTGATACGTTATACGCTGAGCCTGAAAAAATCGCCGGGCTGACCTTCCGCGGCGCAAAAACGATGGCCGCAAAGCTGGAACAGAATAAAGAGGTGGCATACCTCTCTTATCAGCTGGCGACGATCAAAACGGACGTTGAGCTGGAGCTGGGCTGCGAAGATTTGCTGGTTGCGCAACCCGTCGCTGATGAACTGCTCACGCTGTTTAAAAAATATGAATTCAAACGCTGGATCACCGATGTAGAGTCCGGCAAGTGGATGCAGGCAAAAGGCGCTAAGCCTGCGGCGAGGGCGGTTGTAGCGGTGGCTGACGTGGCCGATGCGGAGGAGGAAACCGCGACGGCGCTCTCTTCTGAAAATTATGTCACGATCCTTGATGAAGAAACGTTGTTGACCTGGGTTGAGAGCCTGAAGAAAGCGCCGCTTTTTGCCTTTGATACCGAAACTGACAGCCTCGATAACGTATCCGCCAATATGGTTGGCTTATCCTTCGCCATTGAGCCTGGCGTTGCGGCCTATGTACCGGTTGCCCATGATTATCTGGATGCACCGGATCAGATCCCGCGCGACCGTGTCCTTGAGCTGCTGAAACCGCTACTGGAAGATGACAAGGTTCTGAAGGTTGGGCAAAACCTCAAATATGACCGCGGTATCCTGGCTAACTACGGCATTGAACTGCGCGGTATTGCCTTTGATACCATGCTGGAATCCTACATTCTTGACAGCGTGGCGGGCCGCCATGATATGGATAGCCTCTCCGATCGCTGGCTGAAGCACAAAACCATTACCTTTGAAGAGATAGCGGGTAAAGGTAAAAACCAGCTCACCTTCAATCAGATCGCGCTGGAAGAAGCGGGCCGCTACGCGGCGGAAGATGCCGATGTCACGCTGCAGCTGCACCTCAAAATGTGGCCTGAACTTCAGCAAAATGAAGGCCCGCTGAACGTCTTTAAAAATATTGAAATGCCGCTGGTGCCGGTGCTATCCCGCGTGGAGCGTAACGGGGTGAAGATTGATCCGGCCGTGCTGCATGCGCATTCTCAGGAGATAGCCAAACGCCTGATTGAACTGGAGAAGAAGGCGTATGATATCGCGGGTGAGGAGTTTAACCTCTCTTCGCCGAAGCAGCTGCAAACCATCCTGTTTGAAAAACAAGGTATTAAGCCGCTGAAGAAAACCCCGGGCGGCGCGCCGTCTACCTCAGAAGAGGTGCTGGAAGAGCTGGCGCTGGACTATCCGCTGCCGAAAGTCATCCTCGAGTATCGTGGTCTGGCAAAACTCAAATCTACCTATACCGATAAGCTGCCGCTGATGATCAGCCCGAAAACGGGCCGGGTTCACACCTCTTATCACCAGGCGGTTACGGCAACGGGACGTTTGTCGTCTACAGACCCGAACCTGCAGAACATTCCGGTGCGCAACGAAGAAGGGCGGCGTATCCGTCAGGCGTTTATTGCTCCGGAAGATTATCTCATTGTCTCTGCCGACTACTCGCAAATTGAACTGCGCATCATGGCGCATCTTTCCCGCGACAAGGGCCTGCTGACCGCGTTTGCGGAAGGGAAGGATATCCACCGCGCGACGGCGGCAGAGGTCTTTGGTTTGCCGCTGGAGAGCGTCAGCAGCGAACAGCGCCGCAGCGCGAAGGCGATCAACTTCGGCCTGATTTACGGCATGAGCGCATTCGGCCTTGCGCGCCAGCTCAATATTCCACGCAAAGAAGCGCAAAAGTATATGGATCTCTACTTTGAGCGCTATCCGGGCGTGCTGGAGTATATGGAGCGCACCCGCACCCAGGCCAAAGAGCAGGGGTATGTTGAAACGCTTGATGGCCGTCGTCTCTACCTGCCGGACATCAAATCCAGCAACGGCGCGCGCCGCGCCGGTGCCGAGCGTGCGGCGATCAATGCGCCGATGCAGGGAACCGCTGCCGACATTATTAAGCGCGCGATGATCGCCGTAGATAGCTGGTTATTAAGCGAAAAACCGCGCGTGCGGATGATTATGCAGGTACACGATGAACTGGTCTTTGAAGTGCATAAAGACGACCTTGAGGCGGTTGCGAAAAAGATCCACGAACTGATGGAAAGCAGCACGACGCTGGCGGTTCCGCTGCTGGTGGAAGTGGGGAGTGGAGAAAACTGGGATCAAGCGCACTAAGTATTCGGTAAGGAAGGTCATTTCTTGTAAGTGAGTAACATAACTTATCGCATTTTGTGATGATCATTTGAATTTGCTATGTAAAGAGTGAAAAAAAACTACAAAAAATGCTTTATCCGTAACCGAAAGAAGAGTAGAGTTAAAGACGTAGGGTACAGAGGTAAGATGTTCTATCTTTCAGACCTTTTACTTCACGTAATCGGATTTGGCTGAATATTTTAGCCGCCCCGGTCATTTATGACCGGGGCGTTTTTTATTGCGCGAAAGAAAATTTTTTGCGTATCGATGCTGATGAGGCGGGCTACCCGGATAGAGCCTCACGCGACGCTATCCGGAGAAGTTAGCGAGATTATTCGCCGTCTTCAGAGGCTTCCTGAGGAGGGATATCGTTATACCAGCTATCCAGCTTCTGCCGTAGTTTATCCACGCCCTGCTTCTTCAGGGAAGAAAACGCTTCGACCTGCACATCTCCGTTAAAGGCGGTGACCGCTTCACGAACCATGGCGATCTGCGCTTTTCGCGCGCCGCTGGCCAGCTTATCGGCTTTGGTTAGCAGCACCAGTACCGGGATATCGCTTTCCACCGCCCATTGGATCATCTGCTGATCGAGATCTTTAAGCGGATGACGTATATCCATCAACACAACCAGTCCTTTCAGACAGAGGCGTTTCTCCAGATATTCACCCAGCGCGCGCTGCCACTTGATTTTCATCTCTTCCGGAACCTGGGCATATCCATAGCCCGGCAGGTCGACCAGGCGTTTGCCTTCAGCGACTTCAAACAGGTTAATAAGCTGCGTACGGCCTGGCGTCTTCGAAGTACGCGCGAGGCTTTTCTGGTTAGTCAGCGTGTTCAGCGCGCTGGATTTCCCGGCGTTAGAGCGGCCAGCAAAGGCCACTTCAATACCGGTATCGGCAGGAAGATGGCGGATATCTGGCGCGCTAGTGACAAAATGCGTCAGTTGATAATTCCAGTTGGTCAAGACGGTCGTCTCCGTTAAATCAGGCTTTGACGGGGATTATACCTGAACAACAGAAAAAGGCTGTTTTTACCGCACCTCATCGCTGTAAGTTAAAACCACAGTCTTTGTGAGACATCGGCTATTGGTTATATGCGAAATTCATGAGAAAAGTCTGATTAAAAATGATACAAAGTTATATAAATCATTACGTTAAAATGAAAGAAAATTCTGAAACTCGTTTTTTTTCTGTACAGTCGGTTGTAGGTTTCCCGCAAACCAGTAAAGTAGCGGTCAAGGGCGAGGATGCTAACAGGATTATGACTCAGGATGAGGAGTCAGGAAGCGCCAGGAGGCGAAGACTACGGATTGTCAGGATGACAAACGTCTGGAGACGTTTTAAAAGGAAATGGATGTAACAGGGATTGTTGGTAGCTAAAGGAAAGACAGGGTGTGTCGTTAGCTAACATGGAAAGTAGAAGCCCATTAAGGGTTATCAGTGCGGAAAAAGGCGACAGAGTAATCTGTCGCCTTTTTTCTTTGCTTGCTTTCTGCTAGATTCCGCCTCAATTCTATACTGAAGAAAACGGCCTGAAGATTACACAACATGAAAAAACCGACATCCGTACCTCGCGGCAAAAAAAATCGCAAAACGCGTGAAGAATTGAACCAGGAAGCCCGCGAGCGCAAGCATCAGAAGAAGCATCGCGGCCACGCGGCAGGAAGTCGTGCGACCGGCGGCGACACCGCTTCAGCAGGTAAAAAGCAAGGTCAGCAGCAAGATCCCCGAATTGGCAGTAAAAAACCAATCCCGCTGGGCGTAACTGAGAATGCTCCGGCGATTAAGCAGCATAAACCAAAGAGCGAGAAACCTATGCTTTCACTGCAGGCTGAGCTGGATTTGCTGGAGAACGATGAGCGCCTGGACGCGCTGCTGGAACGTCTGGAAGAGGGCGGTACCCTGAATGCTGAAGAGCAGGCCTGGGTTGACGCTAAGCTGGATCGTATTGATGAGCTGATGCAGCAGTTGGGCCTCTCATACGATGATGACGAAGATGAAGAAGAGGAAGAGCGCAAAGAAGATATGATGCGCCTGCTGAAGGGTGGAAACTAACGTTTGCACCCCATCGGATTCCCGGTCCTGCTTATAACCCTTCTGGTTATATGTTATCTGCTGTGGTTATTCGTTAAACTACGACGGTTGTCGCGGCGTCAGAAATGGCTGCGCAACCGGCTCATTACCCGAGGTGCGGTTGGGCCGGGGCGGCGTACCCGCCGACGGTACCATCGGAAGGAGTGAGCATGTCTGTGCAGTTAATCGACTGGGATCTGGCCCTGATCCAGAAATATAACTATTCCGGGCCGCGTTATACTTCGTATCCCACCGCGCTGGAGTTTTCTCCAGAATTTGGCGCCGCTGAATTTGATGCGGCGGTAGCCCGCTATCCGCAGCGTCCCCTCTCGCTGTACGTGCATATCCCGTTTTGCCATAAACTCTGCTATTTCTGCGGCTGCAACAAAATCGTCACCCGTCAGCAGCATAAGGCCGACCAGTATCTGGATGTGCTTGAGCAGGAGATTATTCATCGCGCGCCGCTTTTTGCTGGCCGCAAAGTTAATCAGCTGCACTGGGGCGGCGGTACGCCAACCTATTTAAACAAGGCGCAAATTAGTCGTCTGATGGGGCTGCTGCGTACCCATTTCAATTTTAACGCGGATGCAGAGATCTCCATTGAGGTTGATCCGCGCGAAATCGAACTCGATGTCCTGGATCATTTACGCCTCGAAGGCTTTAATCGCCTGAGTATGGGCGTGCAGGACTTCAACAAAGAAGTGCAGCGCCTGGTGAACCGCGAGCAGGATGAAGCGTTTATCTTCGCGCTACTCAACCACGCGCGCGATATCGGCTTTACCTCTACCAATATCGACCTGATTTACGGTCTGCCGAAGCAAACGCCGCAGAGCTTCGCGTATACGCTACAGAAAGTGGCGGAGCTCAACCCCGATCGTCTGAGCGTATTCAACTATGCGCATCTGCCAACGCTCTTTGCTGCGCAGCGCAAAATCAAAGACGCCGATCTGCCTTCTGCAGAACAGAAGCTGGACATTCTTCAGGAGACGATTGTTTCGCTGACGGCCGCGGGATATCAGTTTATCGGCATGGACCACTTTGCCCGTCCGGATGATGAGCTGGCGATAGCCCAGCGTGAAGGTATCCTGCATCGTAACTTCCAGGGGTATACCACCCAGGGAGACACCGATCTGCTGGGGATGGGCGTCTCGGCGATCAGCATGATTGGCGATTGCTATGCGCAGAACCAGAAAGAGCTGAAGCAGTATTATCAGCAGGTTGATGAAACCGGAACGGCGCTGTGGCGCGGTATTGCGTTGACGCGCGATGACTGCATTCGTCGCGACGTGATTAAGGCGCTAATTTGTCACTTCCGTCTCGACTTCGCTGCGGTAGAAGCGCAGTGGGATCTTACCTTCGATAGCTACTTTGCCGACGATATGAAATTGCTGGCACCGCTGGCCAAAGATGGGCTGGTGGAGGTGGATGAGAAGGGCATTCAGGTGACGCCGAAAGGCCGGCTGCTGATACGCAATATCTGCATGTGTTTTGATACGTATCTGCGCCAGAAAGCGCGGATGCAGCAGTTTTCCCGCGTGATATAAAGCATACCCCCACTCCAGGAAGGAGCGGGGGTATTATCAGCTAAACAGCCCAACCATCGCCGCGCACAGAACGGCAGCTACCGCCGTCTGCGGCGAATGACCCGCTGCAACACCGCTCGATATAATATTAATAAATGATTCAAGCATGATTTCTCCCCCGTCTTTCCGGGCAAGATCATACTCAACGCATGGCAACAGTAAAGTACAAAATAGCAGCAGTTTGCGCTGGATGACTATTTTTTACTCGCCGCCGCGCTGCTACTCCATTCCCAGCTCTTTTAGCTTACGCGTCAGGGTATTACGACCCCAGCCCAGCAGGCGAGCCGCCTCTTGTTTATGCCCCTGCGTGTGGCGTAACGCGGTGGTCAGCAGCGTGCGCTCCATCTCCGGCTGCGCTTCCGAGAGCAGGTTTTGATGACCGGAACGCAAAGCGCGATCGGCCCATTGCCCCAGCAGCGTGGCCCAGCTATCCGGCAGCATTTGCGTCGGGTTATCCGGTATCGCCGTTTCAAACAGCTCGCTGGGAAGATCCTGCGTCAGAACCTCCTGACCTGCGGCCATTACCGTCAGCCAGCGACAGGTGTTTTCCAGCTGACGTACGTTGCCCGGCCATGCCAGTCGGGTTAACGCCATCTCCGTCTCCGGATGCAGCTGTTTGGCCTCGACGCCCAGCTCACGGGCGGCGATTTGCAGGAAATGTCTCGCCAGTCGCGGGATATCTTCCCGACGCTCGCGCAGCGGCGGCAGATGGACGCGAATCACGTTCAGGCGGTGGAATAAATCCTCGCGGAATTTTCCTTCCTGGACGCGCAGCTCAAGGTTCTGGTGGGTGGCGGCAATAATGCGTACATCCACCTTCACCGGCGCATAGCCCCCCACGCGATAAAACTGGCCATCGGCCAGTACGCGCAGCAGACGTGTCTGTACGTCCAGCGGCATATCGCCGATCTCGTCGAGGAACAGCGTGCCGCCGTCTGCCTGCTCGAATCGCCCCTGGCGCACGGTATTGGCGCCGGTAAAGGCCCCTTTCTCGTGGCCAAACAGTTCTGACTCAATCAGATCTTTCGGAATGGCCGCCATATTTAGAGCGATAAACGGCGCCTTGGCGCGCGGGCTGTGGCGGTGGAGAGCGTGGGCAACCAGCTCTTTACCGGTACCGGACTCGCCGTTGATCAGTACGCTGATTGATGAACGCGACAGGCGGCCGATAATGCGGAAGACGTCCTGCATGGCCGGCGCTTCGCCGATGATATCGGCCGTTGGGCTATTAATCGGCGCATTACGCGGCTGCTGCTGTTCCTGGTAATGGCTAATGGCACGATCAACCAGCGCCACCGCTTCATCGATATCAAACGGTTTCGGCAGATAATCAAAGGCGCCCTGCTGATAGGCGCTGACCGCCGCGTCAAGATCCGAATGCGCCGTCATTATGATGACCGGGAGCATCGGATGGCGCTGTTTAATTTGCTTTAGCAGCGCCAGTCCGTCCATTCCCGGCATGCGGATATCAGACAGCAGCACATCCGGGGTTTTGGTCGTGAGGGCATCAAGCACCTCGTTGCCGCTTTCAAACGTCGTACAACTTAAGCCTGCCCCGGTGAGCGCGCGTTCAAGCACCCAACGGATGGAGCTATCGTCGTCAACGATCCATGCTATCCCTCGTTGCATAAACACCTCTACTTCCGAATAGGCAGGTACACCGAGAATTCGGTATGCCCTGGCCAACTGGTAAATTCAATTTTGCCGGAGTGCTGATCGATAAGGCTGCGGGCGATAGACAGCCCGAGTCCGGTGCCGCCTTCGCGCCCGCTCACCATCGGATAAAACAGCGTATCCTGTAAGTGAGACGGTATTCCCGGGCCGTTATCTTCAACGTCGATACGCGCAGCGAGGCGGTAGCGCACGCCGTGCAGGGTTAACTGAAAGGCCGTACGGGTGCGCAGAGTGATTTCGCCGCCCTCCGGTCCCAGAGCCTGCAGCGCATTACGGACGATATTCAGCAGCACCTGTTCAATTTGGTCCGGGTCGTGCGGCAGTTCTGGCAGGCTGGGGTCATAGTCGCGAACCAGCTTGACGTTATCCGGCAGCTCCATCGACACAAGCTTTACCACCCGCTCAGCGACCTTGTGGATGCTTTCTGTTACGTGCATACCGGGATGCTGTGGTCCCAGCAGACGGTCAACCAGATTTCTTAACCGATCGGCCTGTTCAATAATGACTTTGGTATATTCCATTAGCGCAGGATCGGGCAGCGCTTTGCTCAGCAGCTGTGCCGCGCCGCGCAGACCGCCCAGCGGATTTTTAATCTCGTGGGCCAGGCCACGCACTAAGTCGCGAGCGGCAATCTGCTGTGCGTGCTGTAGCTGCTCCTGGCTCAGACGGCGCTGATTATCCATCGGCGCCATTTCCAGCAGGATATAGCCTTCAGGCAGGCGTTGCGCCGTCAGGGAAAGGATGTGCGAGCGGCCATCAATGACCAGCGTCACTTCGTTATCGGTAAACCCTTGACCCGCAGCGAGGCTCTCCTGCATGAGGCCGATATTCAGCGAGAAATAGCTCAACAGCTCCGGCAGCGGCGTGCCGAATAATTTACGCGAACTTTGCGCCAGCAGCTGCTGCGCCGCCGGGTTCGCGTAATGCACCGCCAGGTCGTCATCGACCAGTAAGATACTGTTGATTAAAGAGTTAAGGATCTGCCCAGCATCGGGCAGTGTGCCTGTTGCCATTCGACAGTCTCCTGAAAATGAGTGCACTATTTTAGTGCAGTATAGCTTTTTATGTATAAAAAGCTCATGAGATCAGCGTGTTGGTGGAGAAAAAAGCCCATCCTGAGATGGGCTGAAAGTTTCCACGGCAACAAAACATCCTTGGTATCCCACGCCACAACACGGAATACCGCGGATTTACAGCAAAATTAGACGCTGTAGTACAGCTCGAACTCAACCGGGTGCGGAGTCATACGTACGCGGTCGTTTTCTTCAATACGCAGGGCGATGTAAGCATCGATAGCGTCGTTGGTGAATACGCCACCGGCGGTCAGGAATTCACGGTCTGCGTCCAGCGCGTTCAGTGCTTCTTCCAGAGAACCTGCAACCTGTGGGATCTCTTTCGCTTCTTCCGGCGGCAGATCGTACAGGTTTTTATCCATGGCTTCGCCCGGATGGATTTTGTTCTTGATACCGTCAAGGCCAGCCATCAGCAGCGCAGCGAAGCACAGGTACGGGTTAGCCGCCGGGTCCGGGAAGCGAACTTCGATACGGCGCGCTTTCGGAGAGGTGACTACCGGAATACGGATAGACGCGGAACGGTTACGGGCAGAGTAAGCCAGCATAACCGGCGCTTCGTAACCCGGGACCAGACGCTTGTAGGAGTTGGTGGTCGGGTTAGCCAGGGCATTAATCGCTTTAGCGTGTTTGATAACGCCGCCGATGTAGTACAGCGCTTGTTCAGACAGGCCTGCGTATTTGTCGCCAGAGAACAGGTTTACGCCGTTCTTGGAGAGGGACATGTGGCAGTGCATACCGGAACCGTTATCGCCAAACATCGGTTTTGGCATGAAGGTCGCGGTTTTGCCGAAACGGTGTGCGACGTTGTGCACAACGTATTTGTAAATCTGAATTTCGTCCGCTTTTTTGGTCATGGTGTTAAAGCGGGTAGCGATTTCGTTCTGACCCGCAGTCGCCACTTCGTGGTGGTGAGCTTCAACAACCAGGCCCATCTCTTCCATGATCATACACATGGTGGAGCGGATATCCTGAGAGGAGTCTACCGGCGGAACCGGGAAGTAACCGCCTTTCACGCCCGGACGGTGGCCTTTGTTGCCGCCTTCGTATTTGGTGGAGGAGTTCCATGCGCCTTCGATATCATCGATAGCAACGTGGGAACCGGAGATGGACGCACCAAAACGGATGTCGTCGAACAGGAAGAATTCTGGTTCTGGCCCGAACAGTACGGTGTCAGCCAGGCCGGTAGAGCGCAGATACTCTTCAGCGCGCTTAGCAATGGAGCGCGGGTCACGGTCATAGCCTTGCAGCGTGCCGGGTTCCAGGATGTCGCAGCGGATGATCAGCGTCGGTTCTTCATAGAACGGATCGATCAGCGCGGTAGTTGCATCCGGCATCAGGACCATGTCGGATTCGTTAATACCTTTCCAGCCGCCAATCGAGGAGCCATCAAACATTTTGCCTTCTTCGAAGAATTCGGCATTTACCTGATGAGAAGGAATAGTAACGTGCTGTTCTTTACCTTTGGTATCGGTGAAGCGCAGATCGACAAACTTCACTTCATGCTCGTTCAGCATCGTCAAAACGTGTTCAGCGGACATACTTAAACTCTCCCGGATTGGTCATTGTCGTCGTGGAAACGAAAACTTTTTAACTACGAAAAGTGGCGTTGTTGCCTTAAAAAATATAAAGCGAAATCTGTGCCAACTTTTAAATTGCCCCCAAAAGGCGTTATCATGCACATCATCGTGCAAAAGGGCTGCACCAAAATGAATGCATTGCACCAATATAGTGCATTTGTGTGAACATTAGGCACTTATTTGGTGCAATTGACCTTTAATAACCCTTTTAACGCTCCGTGAAAGCGATCACAAAGAATCTCTGCAATACTTGTTTGCGGAGGATGTTTGTGATCCTGTTTTGTACTGCGATTAATCCGTGTACAATAACGCGCTATTTCTAATGCCTGAGGCAAAGTTGTGATCGAAAATTTGCGTAATATCGCCATCATCGCGCACGTTGACCATGGTAAAACTACCCTGGTTGATAAGCTGCTACAGCAATCCGGTACGTTCGACGCGCGTGCCGAAACTCAAGAGCGAGTGATGGACTCCAACGATTTGGAGAAAGAGCGCGGGATTACCATCCTGGCTAAAAACACCGCTATCAAATGGAATGACTACCGTATCAACATCGTTGATACCCCAGGGCACGCCGACTTCGGTGGTGAAGTTGAACGTGTCATGTCCATGGTTGATTCCGTTCTGTTGGTCGTTGATGCAATGGATGGTCCGATGCCGCAAACGCGCTTCGTGACCAAAAAAGCCTTTGCTCATGGCCTGAAGCCAATTGTTGTTATCAACAAAGTTGACCGTCCGGGCGCGCGTCCTGACTGGGTTGTCGATCAGGTATTCGACCTGTTCGTTAACCTCGACGCTACCGACGAGCAGCTGGACTTCCCTATCGTTTACGCTTCTGCGCTGAACGGTATCGCGGGTCTGGATCACGAAGATATGGCTGAAGACATGACGCCGCTGTATCAAACCATCGTCGATCGCGTACCGGCGCCGAACGTTGACCTTGATGGTCCGCTGCAGATGCAAATCTCCCAGCTGGACTACAACAACTACGTTGGCGTCATCGGCATCGGCCGCATCAAGCGCGGTAAAGTGAAGCCGAACCAGCAGGTCACTATCATTGATAGCGAAGGCAAAACCCGTAACGGTAAAGTCGGTAAAGTTCTGACCCATCTGGGCCTTGAGCGTATCGAGAGCGACGTCGCAGAAGCTGGCGATATTATCGCGATCACCGGTCTGGGCGAACTGAACATCTCTGACACCATCTGCGATACGCAGAATGTTGAAGCGCTGCCGGCGCTGTCCGTTGATGAGCCGACCGTCTCTATGTTCTTCTGCGTTAACACCTCGCCGTTCTGTGGTAAAGAAGGTAAGTACGTTACCTCTCGTCAGATCCTTGACCGCCTGAACAAAGAGCTGGTACATAACGTCGCGCTGCGCGTTGAAGAAACGCCGGATGCAGACGCATTCCGCGTTTCTGGCCGTGGTGAACTGCACCTGTCCGTTCTTATCGAGAACATGCGTCGTGAAGGTTTCGAAATGGCGGTTTCCCGTCCGAAAGTTATCTTCCGCGAAATCGATGGCCGTAAGCAAGAGCCGTTCGAAAACGTCACGCTGGACGTTGAAGAGCAGCACCAGGGTTCTGTGATGCAGGCGCTGGGTGAGCGTAAAGGCGATCTGAAAAACATGAATCCAGATGGCAAAGGCCGCGTACGTCTCGACTACGTGATCCCAAGCCGTGGTCTGATCGGCTTCCGTTCAGAATTCATGACCATGACCTCCGGTACCGGTCTGCTGTACTCCACCTTCAGCCACTACGACGACGTTCGTGCGGGTGATGTGGGTCAGCGTCAGAACGGCGTTCTGATCTCCAACGGCCAGGGTAAAGCGGTTGCGTTCGCACTGTTCAGCCTGCAGGATCGCGGTAAGCTGTTCCTGGGCCACGGCGCAGAAGTTTACGAAGGCCAGATTATCGGTATTCACAGTCGTTCTAACGACCTGACGGTAAACTGCCTGACCGGTAAGAAACTGACCAACATGCGTGCGTCCGGTACTGACGAAGCAACGGTTCTGGTTCCGCCGGTTAAGATGACCCTGGAGCAGGCTCTGGAGTTCATCGATGACGACGAACTGGTAGAAGTCACCCCGACTTCTGTCCGTATCCGTAAACGTCACCTGACCGAGAACGACCGTAAACGCGCGATGCGCGGTGCGAAAGAAGATTAATTAACGCTTCTTTCCGCTATCTGAACCCTGCCTCAATGGCAGGGTTTCTTTTTTGTACAAAGCCCTGCCGCCCATAGTCAAACTCCCCCTTTCCCGCTACAGTTAATTTTCCACGGTGCAAAAGGAGAGGACCATGCTCTATATCTTTGATTTAGGTAATGTGATTGTCGATATTGACTTCAACCGGGTGCTCGGGACGTGGAGTGATTTAACGCGCATTCCCCTTGCGACGCTGCAGCAGCATTTCACCATGGGCGAAGCGTTCCACCAGCATGAGCGCGGAGAAATCAGCGACGAAGATTTTGCGGCGGCGATGTGCCATGAAATGAACATGTCGCTAAGCTACGAGCAGTTCTCCCACGGCTGGCAGGCGGTTTTCGTTGCCCTGCGCCCGGAGGTTATCGCGATTATGCAAAAATTACGCGAGCAGGGGCATCGGGTTGTGGTTCTGTCCAACACGAACCGTTTGCATACGACTTTCTGGCCGGATGAGTACCCTGAGATACGCGCCGTTGCTGATCATATCTATCTTTCTCAAGAGATGGGGATGCGTAAACCGGAAGCGCGGATCTATCAGAGCGTCCTCGACGCTGAAGGTTTCGCCGCTGACGATACGGTCTTCTTCGATGATAACGCGGACAATATCGCCGGGGCTAACCAGCTGGGCATAACCAGTATTCTGGTGACCGGGAAGGAAACCATCCCCAACTACTTTGCTAAACAGCTATGCTAAAAACCGTTCATCAAAAAACAACGCGCCATCTGCGGCCGCTGGTCGCCTGGCTAAAGCTGTTATGGCGGCGTATTGATGAAGATAATATGACGACCCTGGCAGGCAATCTTGCCTACGTGTCGTTACTCTCCCTTGTGCCGCTGATTGCCGTCGTGTTCGCGCTGTTTGCGGCATTTCCGATGTTTTCTGATGTCAGTATTCAGATTCGCCACTTTATTTTCGCCAATTTCATTCCGGCAACCGGAGATGTCATTCAGGGCTATATTGAGCAGTTTGTCGCCAACTCCAGCCGGATGACCGCCGTGGGCGCTTTCGGCCTGATTGTGACATCGCTGCTGCTGATGTATTCGATTGATAGCGCGTTGAACACCATCTGGCGCAGTACCCGAACCCGGCCCAAAACCTACTCCTTTGCGGTTTATTGGATGATCCTTACCCTGGGGCCGCTGCTGGCAGGGGCCAGCCTGGCGATCAGCTCCTATCTCCTGTCGTTACGCTGGGCCAGCGATCTGAATAGCGTGATTGACGATGTGCTGCGTATTTTTCCGCTCATTTTATCCTGGGTGGCATTCTGGCTGCTTTACAGCATTGTGCCGACGGCCGAGGTGCGTAACCGCGATGCGATAATCGGTTCCCTGGTCGCGGCGCTGCTCTTTGAGGCGGGTAAGAAAGCTTTTGCTTTATATATCACCGCGTTCCCGTCATATCAGCTGATTTATGGCGTGCTTGCCGTGGTGCCTATTTTGTTTGTCTGGGTGTACTGGACGTGGTGTATCGTCTTGCTTGGCGCTGAAATTACTGTCACTCTCGGTGAATACCGCAAACTGAAAAAAGAAGAAACAGAACAATCATGATTGCATTAATTCAACGCGTATCCCGAGCTAGCGTTACCGTGGAGGGTGAAGTGACGGGCGAAATCGGCCCCGGGCTTCTGGTGCTGTTAGGCGTCGAGAGAGACGATGATGAGCAAAAGGCTAACCGCCTGTGCGAGCGCGTGCTGGGATACCGTATTTTTAGCGATGCTGAAGGCAAAATGAATCTGAACGTGCAGCAGGCTGGCGGCAGCGTGCTGGTGGTTTCGCAGTTTACGCTGGCAGCCGATACCGAACGCGGGATGCGTCCTGGTTTTTCGAAAGGGGCTGCACCGGATAAAGCGGAAGCGCTGTACGAGTATTTCGTTGAGCGCTGCCGCCAGCAGCAAATGAATACGCAGACCGGGAGATTTGCTGCCGATATGCAGGTTTCTCTGGTGAATGATGGTCCCGTGACCTTTTGGTTGCAGGTATGAGCCAGCTTCCGGGCAGGCTGCGGGTAACAAAAGAGAGTACAGCTATGTATCACCTTCGTGTACCGCAAACAGAAGAAGAGTTAGAGAGCTACTACCAGTTCCGCTGGGAGATGCTGCGTAAGCCGCTGCATCAGCCGAAAGGGTCCGAGCGCGATGCGTGGGATGCGATGGCGCACCATCAAATGGTGGTCGATGAAGAGGGCAATCTGGTTGCCGTCGGGCGGCTGTATGTGAATGCGGAAAACGAAGCCTCTATCCGTTTTATGGCCGTCCATCCGTCAGTACAGGATAAAGGGCTGGGAACCCTGATGGCGATGACGCTGGAGTCCGTCGCCCGTCAGGAAGGCGTTAAGCGCGTGACCTGTAGCGCCCGCGAAGATGCAGTGGAGTTCTTCGCTAAGCTCGGTTTTGTGAACCAGGGCGAAATCACGACGCCGACGACCACGCCGATCCGTCATTTTCTGATGATTAAGCCGATAGCCTCGCTGGACGATATTTTACATCGCGGCGACTGGTGCGCTCAGCTGCAGCAGGCCTGGTATCAGCATATCCCTCTCAGCGAGAAAATGGGCGTGCGTATTCAGCAGTATACCGGGCAAAAGTTTATCACCACCATGCCGGAAGCCGGTAACCAGAACCCGCACAATACGCTGTTCGCCGGCAGCCTGTTTTCTCAGGCAACGTTAACCGGCTGGGGGCTTATCTGGCTGATGCTGCGCGAGCGGCATCTTGGCGGCACAATTATTCTTGCCGATGCGCATATCCGCTACAGTCAGCCTATTAGCGGACGCCCCAGCGCCGTTGCCGATCTTGGCTCGTTAAGCGGCGATCTTGACCGGCTGGCGCGAGGCCGCAAAGCGCGCGTTCAGCTGCAGGTTGAGCTATTTGGCGACGAGCGGCTGGGCGCGGTTTTTGAGGGTATCTATATTGTTCTTCCCGCGAAACCGTTCGGCCCCTATGAAGAGGGCGGTAACGAAGAGGAGTAGTCTCCCTTTACGCTTAACTATCGGCCTGGTGTTTTAACCCGCCAGGCGATATCTCTCATCGCGCTGCCTGCCGCCGGGCTGATACCGCCCAGCTGAAAGAAGCCGTGAATCACCCCGAGATAACGCTGACAGGTGCAGTCAACGCCCTGTTCAAGCAGGCGCTGGTAAAGCGCTTCGCCTTCATCACGCAGAGGGTCGTATTCCGCAGTCAGAATATGCACCGGCGGTAAGCCGTGAAAGTCTTTACGCCACAGCGGGCTGGCTTCCGGATGGTGGAGCGCCGTCGCGGCAAGGTACATTTCATAGCCGCTGAGCAGGGTATCTTCGGTGATGATGTAATCTTTACCGTTATCGATATAGCTCTTCATGCTGGCGGTGGCGTCCAGCATCGGGTAAATCAAAACCAGCTGCGCGGGTTGCCAGGCCTGCGCTGTTTTGAGCCGCAGGGCGGTCACTAATGCCAGGTGTCCCCCGGCGCTGTCGCCAGCCAGCGTAATACGGGAAGCGTCGATGCCTAACTGCTCCGCGCGGCGGTGAATAATCAGCGCGCCTCTCTCCGCATCGTCATGGGCTGTAGGGAAAGTATGCTCCGGCGCCAGCCGGTATTGCACGGCGATAACGCGGCAGCCGCTGTGGTATGCCAGCTGGCGGAGCTGATGGTCATGCGTGGCGAAACCGCCGCTGATAAAGCAGCCACCGTGGAAATAGATAATGGCAGGCAGTGCGCCGGAAGCGTTAAGGGGAGAGACAACGCGAAATGCCATGCCGTCGAGCTCGATATCTGCTACCTGAACGCGCTTTTCCTGTTCCCCAGCCAGTACCGTACTGGCGAGATAGCCGCGTCTCCGGTCATCAATATTCTGTTCGCGCGATGAGGGGCGGCCCGCATCGATAAATTCCCGCACCAGCTCTGCGATACCCTTTTCAAGCGCCATTTTTCATTCCCTTAAGCTGTTTGGATATACAGTGTTATAGCCTGATTGTGAGCAAAAGAAAACCGGGGATTTTCGTCGGGAAGTGATTCTGGAAAGCGGCTCGCAAAACCAAAGACTTTGCCGGCATACCGGGAGTGTTTACGCCATTATCAATGGTAAGCCGGGCAGCAGGCGCCGCCCGACATGATGCCTGCCGTTATTCCCCTTCGCCAGGGAACAGGAACGGGTTGATGGAGCTGCGGGCGAAGCCCTCTTGTTCCATCCGTGCGTCCAGTACCAGCGAGGCGAGGTCGTCGGCTACGGCCTCCACTTTTGGGTCTTTTTCCTGATAGAGAATCTTCAGGTAGGTACCGCAGTCGCCGCAGGTTTCGGCTTTAATCGCCGACTGCTCGTTATCCAGTGACCAGTAGTGCAGATCGCGCGTTTGTTCGCAGTTGCTGCACTTCACGCGCACCACGTGCCATTCAGTTTCGCACAGGTTGCAGTGCAGATAGCGCAGGCCCTGTGTGGTACCAATTTGCACCATGCTGGAGACCGGCATCGAGCCGCAAACCGGGCAGAACTGACGCTGTTCACCATATTCAGCGCGGGCTTTTCCGGGGATCAGGCTGGCCATCTGCGCCCAATAGAGCGAAAGCGCGGCCCAGATAAACGGCGCCTTATCGCTGCTGACAGAGGCAAAATCGGACGCAAACAGCGCGCTTGCCATCAGTTCCAGCTCCTGCTCTGAGGCTTTTTCCAGATTCTCGATGACCGCCAGCG
This sequence comes from Klebsiella sp. Q11, assembly GCF_964241505.1. NCBI lineage: Bacteria > Pseudomonadati > Pseudomonadota > Gammaproteobacteria > Enterobacterales > Enterobacteriaceae > Klebsiella > Klebsiella sp. Q11. The sequence goes on along the minus strand of NZ_CAXSXW010000019.1, from coordinate 109,885 downwards.
CCGGGCCGCTCATCTCCGGCTTCAGTTCGGCAATCAGCGAATGCAGCAGCTTGTGCCAGTGCTTATCGCGCGGCAAAACGTGGATATCCAGCGGCGGTTTACCCTGGTCGTTCGCTTCTTTGATGCGCGCGGTGAGATCCATCTGCAGAGGATGGTCGTACAGCACCACTTCCTGCGCGTGGGCGATAAGCGCGGCAAAGCGCAGGTAATCACCCAGCGGGTTATTTTCAGCCAGTTCGCGCAGGCGTTCGGCGCGACGGTTATATAAATTTTTGAGCCGGGGAAACAACAGCGGCGGGATCATATCCGTCGCGCGTTTCTCGCTCTTTTCCAGCTCATCTTGCGGGATGATACGAATGCTCATTCAGTCACTTCCTGGTTTCAGCAGATTCGGCGATGGTCGCGTCCGCTCTGCGATTTGGCGGGCATCATGCGCCCGCTCTGGTGATGTCATTAATGATAACCGCAATCGGCATACGGGATATAGCCACGACATCGCAATGTGTGCGCTACGATACCTGATATCGATACCCCCGACTATGCACCGTTAGGATTAGCTGCCCTGCGCCATGGCCTAAGCGAAACGGGAAACGTGCCGCTCCCGCCTGCGGCGCACTCTGGCTAACGTTGTCAAAACAGCGCGTTATCCGCAAAAAAATGGCGTCGATATACGACGCCATTTCAGAGACGAACAACGCGCTCGGGCCTACGACTGGCGCTTATCCTGCTTTTCGCGGACTTCACGATACCAGCGCGGGTGATGTTTCTTCGCCCAGGTCTTCGTGACCCAGCCTTCCACCATCGCGGTTATCGTGCCCTTCACCCACAGCGCAGCGTAAATATGCACCATGATCACCACAATCAGCGCCACCGCAGAGAAGGAGTGCAGCATCAGCGCGAAGCGGATAACCGGGATGGAGAAGGCCGGCGCAAAGTACGGACGCCAGATGATCACGCCGCTCACCAGCAGCAGCACCAGGAAGATAATCGCCGCCCAGAACACGCATTTCTGGCCGAAGTTATAGCGCCCGGTGTCGCCCACTTCCTCGTTGACGACAATCTTGCGAATATTTTTCGCCCAGAAAATATCGTCCCGGTTGATCAGGTTGTGGTGCCAGTAGCGGAAGAACATGATGATGAATGAAGCAAACATAATCACGCCCACGAACGGGTGCAGAATACGCGCCAGCTGCGGGGTGCCCATGATTTGCATCAGCCAGTTGAAGGACGGGAAGAAAAAGCCCAGCCCGCTCACCGCCGCCAGCACGAAGCAGAAGGCGGTGACCCAGTGGTTGATTCGCTCCGGCGCGGTGTAGCGCACGATGGTGTCACGTCTTTTCATTTGCGCACCTCGTCTTTCTCTTCATCCAGATTGTCCTCTTCCTCTTCCGCGCGGTTCGGACCGACGCCGACGTAGTGGAAGATGCTGGCGGCGAAGGTGGCCGCAAAGCCGACCGCCGCGAGAGGCTTCCAGATCCCTTTCCAGAACTTAACCGTGGCGCTGATTTCCGGGTTCTCCGGCAGGCCGTGGTACAGATTCGGTTTGTCGGCGTGGTGCAGCACGTACATCACGTGCGTGCCGCCAACGCCTGCCGGATCGTACAGGCCCGCGTTGTCGTAACCGCGGGTTTTCAGCTCGGCGACGCGCTCGCCCGCCAGCGTTTTCATATCCTCTTTGGAGCCAAAGTGGATAGCGCCGGTCGGGCAGGTTTTCACGCACGCTGGCTCCTGGCCAACGTTAACGCGGTCCACGCACAGCGTACATTTGTAGACGCGGTTATCTTCCGGGTTCAGGCGCGGCACGTTGAACGGGCAGCCGGCGATACAGTAGCCGCAGCCGATGCACTGCTCGGACTGGAAGTCGACGATGCCGTTGGCGTACTGAATGATTGCCCCTTCCGCCGGGCAGGCCTTCAGGCAGCCCGGGTCGGCGCAGTGCATACAGCCATCCTTACGGATGAGCCACTCCAGTTTGTCGTTCTGCTCCACTTCCGAGAAGCGCATCACGGTCCAGGATTTGGCGGTCAGGTCGGCGGGGTTATCGTACACCCCGACGTTGTGACCGACTTCATCCCGGATGTCGTTCCACTCGGAACAGGCCACCTGGCAGGCTTTACAGCCGATACAGGTGGTGACGTCGATAAGCTTCGCCACCTCTTCCTGATGGTCCCGCGCGCGGGGCGCGGGGGTGAAGCCGTTAGTCGCGGAACGACGGATAATGTCTTGCGATTGATAAGCCATAATTCGTCTCCGTTACGCCTTTTCCACGTTCACGAGGAAAGCCTTGAACTCCGGCGTCTGCGTGTTCGCATCACCGACAAACGGCGTCAGGGTATTGGCGATAAACCCTTTCTTCGCCACGCCTTCGTAGCCCCAGTGAATCGGAATACCGATAGTATCGATATCCTTACCGTCCGCTTTCAGCGTGCGAATACGCTTGGTCACCACCGCCTTGGCTTTGATATAGCCGCGGTTAGAGGAGACCTTCACGGTATCGCCATGGGCGATGCCGAGCTTGTTCGCCAGCTTCTCGCCGATCTCCACGAACTGTTCCGGCTGCGCGATGGCGTTAAGCAGCGCGTGCTTGGTCCAGTAGTGGAAGTGCTCGGTCAGGCGGTAAGTAGTACCGACGTAAGGGAATTTCTCCGCTTTGCCCATCTGCTCAAGGTCGCCTTTAAAGACGCGAGCAGCCGGGTTAGAGACCACGTTCGGGTGCAGCGGGTTGGTGCCCAGCGGCGTTTCAAACGGCTCGTAGTGTTCCGGGAACGGCCCTTCCGCCATCTTATCGATAGCGAACAGACGCCCCATCCCTTCCGGCTGCATGATAAACGGCCCGACATCGCTGTCCGGCGCCGCGGCGCTGTAGTCTGGAATATCCACGCCGCCCCACTTCGCGCCGTCCCATTTCAGGAGCTGGCGCTTCGGATCCCACGGTTTACCCTGCGGGTCCGCGGAGGCGCGGTTATACAGAATGCGGCGGTTAAGCGGCCACGCCCATGCCCAGCCCAGCGTATTGCCGAGGCCCGATGGATCGGCGTTATCGCGACGCGCCATCTGGTTGCCGTCAGGCGTCCAGCTACCGGCGAAGATCCAGCAGCCGCTGGAAGTCGTGCCGTCGTCACGCAGCTGCGCAAATGAGCTGAGCTGCTGGCCTTTCTTGACGATCACCGCCCCGGTTGCCGGGTCGGTAATGTCTGCCAGCGCCTTGCCGTTGCTCTCCATCGCTACTTCTTCCGACGCTGGTTCATGCGGCGTGGCGTAGTTCCACGTCATGTTCAGCACCGGTTCCGGCGCCGGTCCGCCCTGTTCGGCGTACATCTTGCGCAGGCGTAAGAAGATACCGGCGAGGATCTCACCGTCGGTGGTCGCAATCCCCGGGGCGTCCGCGCCTTTCCAGTGCCACTGCAGCCAGCGGCCGGAGTTAACGATAGAACCGTTCTCTTCGGCGAAGCAGGTGGACGGCAGGCGGAACACTTCGGTCTGGATTTTCGCCGGATCGACGTCGTTCGACTCCCCGTGGTTTTGCCAGAAGGTGGAGGTTTCGGTGTTGAGCGGGTCGATGGTCACCAGGAACTTAAGCTTCGACAGCGACGCGACAACCTTGTTTTTGTTCGGGAACGACGCTACCGGGTTGAAGCCCTGGCAGATATAGCCGTTCACTTTGCCCTGGTTCATCATCTCGAAATATTGCAGGACGTCGTAGCCCTTATCCCACTTCGGTAGCCAGTCAAAGCCCCAGCTGTTTTCCGCCGTGGCTTTATCGCCAAAGAAGGCCTTCATCATTGAGACGAAGAATTTCGGGTAATTACCCCAGTAGTTCACCTGGTCCTTCAACAGCGGTTTCGGCGTGTTGGCGGCGAGGTAGGTTTGCAGGTCAGTCTGTTTCTCGCTCGGCAGCGTCATATAGCCAGGCAGGCTCTGCGAAAGCAGCCCCAGGTCGGTAAGACCCTGAATATTGGAGTGGCCGCGCAGGGCGTTTACGCCGCCGCCCGCCATGCCCATATTGCCGAGCAGCAGCTGGATCATCGCCATGGTGCGGATGTTCTGCGCGCCGATGGAGTGCTGCGTCCAGCCCAGCGCGTAGAGGAACGAGGCGGTTTTATCGTGCGCGCTGGTTTCCGCGATGTACTCGCAGACTTTGAGGAAGTCGGCTTTTGGCGTTCCGCAGATGTTTTCGACAACTTCCGGCGTATAGCGGGAAACGTGCTGCTTCAGCAGGTTCCAGACGCAGCGCGGATGCTGCAGCGTGGTATCGCGTTTGGCAAAGCCGTTCTCATCCAGCTCATAGTTCCAGGATGTTTTATCGTACTTGCGGGCTTCGGCGTCGTAGCCGCTGAACAGACCGTCTTCAAAGCTGTAATCCTCACGCACGATCAGGCTGGCGTTGGTGTAAGCCTCGGTATATTCACGGTTAATTTTTTCGTTGTTCAACAGGTACAGGATGACGCCTGACAGGAAGGTAATGTCAGTACCGGAACGAATTGGGGTATAGAAATCAGCTACCGCCGCGGTACGCGTAAAGCGCGGATCGATCACAATCAGCTTCGCGCCGTTGCGAATCTTGGCTTCCATCGCCCAGCGGAATCCAACCGGGTGAGCTTCAGCGGCGTTGCCGCCCATCACCACGACGAGATTGGCGTTCTTGATGTCGACCCAGTGGTTGGTCATCGCACCGCGACCAAATGTTGGAGCAAGACTTGCTACCGTTGGTCCGTGTCAGACGCGCGCCTGGTTGTCGACCGCGAGCATACCGAGCGCGCGGGTAAATTTCTGGGTTAAATAACCGGTTTCGTTACTGGAGGCGGAGGCGCACAGCATACCGGTGGTCAGCCAGCGGTTGACGGTGGTGCCTTCGCTATTCTGCGCGACAAAGTTAGCGTCGCGGTCCTCTTTCATCAGCTTAGCGATGCGATCGAACGCTTCATCCCAGCTGATTTTCTGCCATTTATCAGAGCCTGGCGCACGGTATTCCGGAAATTTCAGGCGACTTTCGGAATGGATAAAGTCCACCAGACCGGCCCCTTTAGGGCAGAGCGCGCCACGGTTGACCGGATGGTCCGGGTCACCTTCGATATGGAAGATAGACGCTTTGGCATTTTTTGCGCCGTCGCCGAGGCTGTACATTAACAGCCCGCAGCCAACGGAACAGTAAGTGCAGGTGTTACGGGTTTCGCGGGTGCGCAGCAGCTTGTACTGCCGTGTTTCCGCGAGTGCTAAACCGGGCGCAAAGCCCAGTGCCGCTGCCGTGGTTCCTGCCATACCGCCAGCGCAGATCTTAAAGAACTGCCTTCTGCTGACCTGCATGGTTCGCTCCTTGTTTCGACATTGTCACGTATAGTTATTTGCTTTGCGGTAAGGGCCGCAAAGGTTCAGAATTGGGGGTAATTTCCCTCGTTCCCGAAGGGATATAAACAGAATACCACATTGTGTGTATGCCTGTTCCAATACGGTTAAGACAAAGTGAACAAGAAGCCTCTTGAACAAATCGAAAATGTGACAGATATCACAGGTTATCGCCAGGTATCGCTCTGGAAGCGCCAAAATTTGCAACATCCTCAGCCAGACGAGTTAGCTGAAGAGGTACCCGTTGCGCTGGTTTATAACGGCATCTCGCACGTGGTGATGATGGCGACGCCGAAAGACCTGGCGCAGTTCGCCGTCGGCTTTTCCTTGTCCGAAGGGATTATCGAAAACCGGGGCGAGATTTATGGTATGGACGTCGTTCAGGCCTGTAACGGCCTGGAAGTGCAAATCGAACTCTCCAGCCGCCGCTTTATGGGGTTGAAAGAGCGCCGTCGCGCGCTGGCCGGACGCACCGGCTGCGGCGTATGCGGCGTTGAGCAGCTCAACGATATCGGGAAGCCCGTGCAGCCGCTGCCCTTTACCCAGACGTTCGATCTGGCGAATCTCGATCGCGCGCTGGCGCACCTGCATGATTTTCAGCCGATAGGCCGCCTTACCGGCTGTACTCACGCCGCGGCCTGGGTAAGTCCTTCCGGCGAGCTCGCGGGCGGCCATGAAGACGTGGGTCGCCACGTGGCGCTGGACAAGCTCCTGGGACACCGCGCGGAATCAGAAGGCGCCTGGCAGAACGGCGCGGCGCTGGTCTCCAGCCGCGCCAGCTATGAAATGGTGCAGAAGGCGGCCATGTGCGGGGTGGAAATCCTCTTTGCGGTCTCTGCCGCGACCACGCTGGCGGTTGACGTCGCCGAGCGCTGCAACCTGACGCTGGTGGGCTTCTGCAAGCCGGGCAGGGCGACCGTTTACACGCATCCGCAGCGGTTAATTGCGGGTTAAATTTAAGTCAGTTTTTTTGAATGATGACAACAAATCCTTCCGCTTTTGGTTTGGCGATGTGAGGGCTACTATTTATCACATCAAGGCACGGCGCCTTATTCAAACAACTAACGTAAAGGGTTTATATCATGAAAAGCATCAAAACTTTTGTCGCAGTTATCGCTCTGGCCGCTTCTTTTGGTTCTTTCGCTGCGGAAACCGTGACCGCGACCGCCGCAACGATGGACGGTGCGGAAGCGAAAATCGCCGCTCAGGCCCAGGCCGCTGGCGCTTCATCTTACAAAATTACCGAAGCGTTTACCGGTAACCGCGTGCACATGACTGCGGAACTGAATAAATAAGCGTAAAGCTACTGTCGAAAGAGCGCTCTGGGGGCGCTTTTTTTGTGTCTGAAGGTATGTTTATTTCATTGTTAATTAAGCTTTTTTATCCGGTGGTCCGCTTATTGCAACACGACGAACAGTCGACAATAAAAGGTCCCCCACTATGCCGCTGTTCTATCAAAACCCCGTGATTCATGCCGATTACGCCGATCCCGATGTCATTCGCACAGGCGATGATTTCTGGATGGTGGCTTCCAGTTTCCATCAATTGCCCGGCTTACCGCTTCTCCACTCTCGCGATCTCATCCACTGGCAAATCGTTAACCATATTGTTAAACGCCTGCCTTCGCCTGAATACGACAGCGTTCAGCCGGGAAAGGGGATTTGGGCGCCCTCCATTCGTTTCCATGGGGGCCTGTTCTGGGTTTTCTACAGTTTGCCCGACGAGGGTATTTTTGTTTCCCACGCCCGGGATCCGCGAGGCGAGTGGAGCGAACCCTATTGCCTGAACGCTTCCCCTGGCTGGATAGACCCTTGTCCGTTCTGGGACGATGATGGACGGGCCTGGCTGATTCACGCTTTCGCTTTCAGCCGCAGCGGAGTGAAAAACAAGCTCCAGATTTTTGAAATGGCGCCGGATGCATCCCGGCTGTTGGATAACGGCCAGATCGTTGTTGACGGAACGCCCTCCCATCCCACTCTGGAGGGCCCCAAATTATATAAGCGCAACGGCGAATACTGGATATTCGCTCCGGCCGGAGGCGTCAAGCGAGGCTGGCAAACGGTCATGCGCGCCCCGACGCTATCTGGTCCATGGCAAAGTCGCGATGTTCTGCAACAGGGAGATTCACCGATAAATGGCCCTCATCAGGGGGCGTGGGTTGAACTGGAGAACGGTGAAAACTGGTTTTTCCACTTTCAGGATAAAGGCGTGTACGGCCGCATAGTGCATCTTCAGCCGCTAAGCTGGCGGGCTGACGGCTGGCCGCAAATTGGGCAACGGCTTGACGATCACGGTAAGGGGCAGCCCGTAAGCCTCCATCGCTTACCCGCGCTGCCTCTTGCTCCATGTTGTTTGCAGACCAGCGACGATTTCCCGTGCGGCCAGCCCGGCCTTCAATGGCAATGGCAGGCAAACCCCCAGCGCCGCTGGCTAATGCCGCATGCGCAAGGGCTACGCTTGCGCTGCGCGCCGACCGCTTCCGATATCAGCCTGTATCGTTTACCTCAATTGCTGCTACAAAAATTTCCCGCTGAACGTTTTCACGTGCAGACCGCGGTTCATCCGATGTTTTCTCAGGATGGCGATGAAGCGGGAGTCGCGATTTACGGCCAACGCTTTGCCGCACTGCGCGTGAGGTACTGCGCGCCGAATCTTCAGCTATCGCTGTGCCACGGATGGATAGACGATCGCGGTGAAACGCATCAAGAAGCCATCGAACTTGAGGCGATCGCCTGTTGCAACGAGATTGCGCTGGGGTTCCGGGTGGACTACGACGGGATAGTCCGCTTTCGTTATCGGTTTACGCAGCGTGAATGGCAGCAGGTGACGCCGTCGTTTTCCGCCGGTGCGGGAAAATGGATCGGCGCGCGTATGGGCATTTACGCGCGTGGCGCGCATGAAAACGTCGGCGGCAGCGCCGTTTTCTCTCCGTTTATCGTGCGCTTGCAGTAAGCCGGACGGTGATATGAGAAGGGCAGCTTCGCTGCCCTTGCGGGGTTTAATCGAAGTAATAGCGAATGCCGAGGCGGAATCTCACCTGATCGTCGTGATTCTGATCCTGATCGAGCCAGGCCACTTCCGCATAGGGAAGCCAGTGTTTATCGACGCGGTAGCGCGCCACAATGCTTGGTTCCCAGTGAGTTTTCTGCCCGTTAGAGGCATTGAAGTCGTTTGTGTTGATGAAGAACTCCGGGTTGAACTGAAGCCACAGTTTCTCAGTCGCCTGGTAATTAAGGTACAGGTCGAACTGATGGCTGTCGTTGTAATCCATATAGCCGTTGTAATCGCGATCTTTATGGGTCATATGGTTATAGCGGTAGCGGCTGCTAAAACTTAAAGATTTACTGATTTTATAATCGAGGCTGATATAAGGCGCCAGCTTCGTTCCTTTACTATCAATATCGGTTAATCCGCCCGGCGTCAGCGTCCATTTTTCATTAAGCGGGATCGGATACCAGCCTTCAAACTCCTGAAAGGAGCTTTTCATTTGATTAAAATCTTGTCCGAGGTCGTACATGGCGGAGGCCAGAACACCGGCGCCATTATCAAATATATGACCCAGGCCTATTTTATACTGATTTTTCTCAGAAGCCGTAGTATGCGCGTAGCGATTATCAACCCAGGTTGCCGCGGCAAGCGTATTTAGCGTAAAACAGGACAGCGGGATGCCGATCAATAGCGTGCGTAATGTTTTCATTTTAATTCCTGTAGGATTTATTAAGTGCCATGATTTCTGAAGAGAAATAAAAGACACTTATTAAATAGCAATTGCTGTGCCAGAATATAAAATCCTTAAAATACATGGCGTTGTTTTTATGTGTTGGGCATTAATTCGACACTGACTGATTTTTTATTTGCGTCGATATATATCACGAGTAAGAGGACGACTCCCTTTTATTAAAGGGAGCCAGGAGATGGGTTAAATTATGCCAATACCCGCAGCGGCAAAGCCGAAGACAATCAGCATAATTAACACCTTATTGGGGCTGACCTTTTTATTGAGCAGCTTCAGGCAGCCCAGAACTAAAAGCAGAGGAATTAGCCCGACGCAAATTTTGTCGAGGATCTCCTGCAGTACAAAGGGCTGCCCGGCGATGGTGGTTTTAAAGGTAGTGGTAAACTTCACCATACTGGCGCTCATCGCCCCCACCATCATTAATCCCATAATTGATGAGGCTTTGGTGATACAGCTCAGCAGCCCGGACTGCGTCGCTTCGGCGATATACTTCGAGCCTAAACGGTAGCCCATGACGCCGCCGTAATAGCGCAGCAGATAGCTGGGAATATTGTAAATCAGCAAGAACAGCAGCGGCCCCAGTGGATTACCCTGCGACGCCAGGCCAATGGCAATCCCGGTGGCGATAATACGCAGCACGCCGTAGAAGAAGGAATCACCGACCCCGGCAAATGGCCCCATTAAGGCCACTTTGATGCCGTTAATACTGGAGGTATCAAAGTTCGGGTTGGCGGCATTCTCTTTTTCCATTGACAGCGTCAGGCGCATAATAAAGGGCGCCAGATGCTGGTTGGTATTGAAGAACTGGCTGTTTCGCTTAAGCGACTCAAGATAACGGTGCGGGTCGTTGGCGTAGATTTTCTTCAGCATTGGCGCCAGCGCCCAGCCGTAGCTTAATCCCTCCATACGGGTGAAGTTCATCGACCCCAGCAGCGGAAACTGGCGGATAAAAAGCTGACGAAAAAGCTTTTTCTCGCTTTTATCATCGGCGTAAGCGCTAACGCTTTGTGTCTGGATATCAGTCATTGAAGAACCCATCCTTATCGTCAACTGAGGCGGACGCGGCCGCCGTTGCCGTTTGTTTATTCGCTTTAAGCTGATTGAATTCGTTAAAGCACAGATAGACCGCTACCGAGGCTGCAATAATCGCAATCCCCATAATCGGCAATTGCAGATAGGCCGCCATAGCGAAACCGATAAAGAAGAAGGCGGCGATGTTACGGTTCCACAGCGCCTTCAGCAGAATGGCGAACCCGAGCGCCGGAAGAATGCCGCCAACCGCCGTCATGCCGCGCATGACCGTACCCGGAATGCTCTCGACCAGGCTGCGGATGACCTCGGTGCCGAAGAGCACGCCAAAAAAGGCGATCAGGGCGAAGGGGATGCCGTAAAAGAAGGTCATACCGAGCGTCAAACCCAGCGCCGCACGGTCACGCCCCTGTTCCAGTAGCGCATCGTATTTTTCAACCAGAGCGGTATAGACCAGCTTCAGCACCTGATAAACAAAGACCGCCAGCAGGCTGATAGGCAGCGCCAGCGCAACGGCCACCGGCGGCTCCGCGTGGGTCAGAATCGTAAAAGCGGTTGCCAGTACTGACCCCACCGCAAGGTCGGCAGGAACCGAGCCGCCGATGGTGATGGTGCCAAGGAAAATCAGCTCCAGCGTGGCGCCGATAATAATGCCCTGTTGCAGGTCTCCCAGCACCAGCCCCACCAGCGCGCCGCAGATGAGCGGGCGTTCAATCAGCGGTTGACCCAGCGTATGGTCGGCGGTTTTCACCAGAAACATAATGACAGCAACAAGAATTGCGGAAGTTAACATAGCGACCTCGCTTAACTGGCGGCGTTATCCAGCATCTCAATCAGGTTTTTCACCGGATGAGATGGCAGGACCTGGTATTCAACGGCAACGCCGCGGTCGGCGATAGCGTGGAAATCCGCCACATCTTCCGGCGTCACGTAGACGGTATCGCTAATGCGCTTTTTCGCCGCCAGGTTGTCGGTGATGCGCCCGAAGTTAGCGACGTTCAGCGTTTTTATCCCCGGCGCCTGTTCGACGAGCCGACGGGCGTCGGCGGCATTGTTAACGATCACCATAATTTTCATGGCTTCTGAACGCGGGTCGTTAAGCACATCGCCCGCGTCCTTCACCGCCATAATGGCGCACTTTGCGGTATCGGGAGCCGCCATGCGCAGCGACATTTTCTGCACTTCGTTATTCACGATCTGGTCATTGGCGACCAGGATGCGGTTCACGCCCAGATGCTTGGTCCAGACCACGGCAACCTGTCCGTGGATTAAACGATCGTCAATACGTACTAAAGAAATCATGGTGTAGCTCCAGTTAGCAAAAGTAGGGTGTCCAGACGCGGGAAAGGCGAACCAGGGCTTCGAAATAGAAGTAATCGCCCCAGAGGTTAGGTTCGTTAATGCCCATATTGCGGCCAAAGTTATAAACGCCTTCGCGCAGCAGGCCGTCCTGCGCGTGGGCAAAGTAGCGCTCGCGTAAATTGCGCATCATCAGTTCGATAGCGTTGCCGTAGGCCGGACGCAGCGGGTCGGTGAGCGGTAATAGCTTCAGCAGTTCCGCCAGACCGCAGGCCGCGATCGCTGCCGCAGAGGTATCCCGGTACTGGTTATCTTCGGCGGTAAAAATCAGATCCCAGTAGCAGACAAAATCTTCCGGTAAGCGGTTAAGAAAATAGTGCGCCAGCCGGCGGGAGAGCTCGGGCTGCCAGGCATCGCCGGTGTGGGCGTATCCCAGCGCGAAACCATAAATTCCCCACGCCTGGCCGCGCGCCCAGCAGGAGCTGTCGCTGAATCCCTGGTGCGTATCGCCGCGCAGCGGCTGGCCGCTATGAACATCCATATAAAATGTATGGAAAGTAGAGGCGTCTTCACGCACCAGATAGCGTGCCGCCTGCGCCAGATGACGGCTGGCGGCCTCACGCCACCGTTGATTTCCGGTTTCGTTGGCGGCCCAAAATAGCAGCGGAACATTGAGATTGCAGTCGATGATCATCCGCCCCTGGCGCGCCGGGTCGTTTAAATCTCCCCAGGCCTGAATGACGCCCGCCGTGGCGTTAAAGCGGCGATAGAGCAGCTCGGCCGCGCGCAGGGCGAGTTCGCGTGCGCGCAGGTTGCCGGTGAGCTTCCAGGCGTTAACGCAGGAGAGGAGATAGAGAAAGCCCAGGTCGTGGGTATCCACTTTAATCTGCTTATCGAGACGTTCTTCAAAGCTATCGAGCAGGCTTTCCCCCACCGCCCGATATTTATCATCGCCGGTGACCTCCCAGGCGAGCCACAGCATGCCGGTCCAGAATCCCTCGGTCCAGTCGACTTTCTCTACGCTTTCATAGCGGCCCCGTGTCGCACTGGCGGCGGGAAAAGTTGCCGTAAAGCGCGGCAGCATGGCGTCGAGCTGCGTCAGCACTTCGCCGATTGCCGCGTTAAGCCAGGTATGATTTAACCTCGGCTGCGGCGAGAGATAGCGCGCATCAAGCGCTTCGAGTGCGATAGTCACGGGTTTCCCTCTTCGGCAAAAAAATCATCAATATTGTCCTGCGTTTTGTGCTGCGCAGCCTGGCGCGCCGCGATGATTTCCGGCAGCTGATTCATGTACTGCATCGCCCCGCTGGCGGCGGCGACGGCATCCTGAAGCCGCTGCGCGGTTTCGACGTGTTCCGACATGCAAAACTCCATCAGCATAATCAGGCTGGCGCCGCTGATGACGTGCGCGTGGGGATATTTGACCATCATCTGTACGGCGGTATTGTTGACGCTTCCGCCGGGCATATCGGTAAACAGCACCAGCTCATTGCCGCGACCGGCCGCCTGCCGGGCGATAGCGTCAAAGCGGATGGCCAGTTCAGCCGTTGACTCAATTTCACCGCAGTAGGCGCAGACGGGCGTGACGCCATGGTCGTCGCCAATCAGCAGATTTAATGCCGACACTATCCCTTCTGCGTAGCGGCCATGGGTTGCGATGTACATCTCTCGCATTGCATATTCCTTCATCTTTTCAGGTATCTGAAAATGAAATAGCAATCAGCGTGCCATGTTTTTATATGTATGTTTTTAAATGATAAAAACGGATTTTTGGACGCTTTTTGCAGTGTTGAATGGGCAGTTTATTCAGTGTCGACAGGTTTGCCAGCCGACGCTGGCAACGGGGGGTTAATGGTCGGGGTCAAAGGCGATCCACGGCTCCATGATTTCATAAATCATCAGCACTTCGGTAAGCGGCAGGGTGATATTATATTTGCGGTTCAGGGCCTGGAAAAAGGTGTCGTGGACGGCGACAAACGCCTGCTGCGCCAGCGTCAGCTCCGCCTCTTCCCGGTGGCGCACGCCGTTGTTGACCATTACCCGCTCGATCATCAGGGCGATATGCATAAACAGATTGATGCGCAGATAGCTTTCAAAATGGATTTTGTAGAAGGCTTCATACTGCTTAATGACCGCTTCGACTTCATCAATAATCACCACCGGATTGAGGAAGTTAAGGCGGCTGGCGACGCCTTCGACGGTAAACAGCTTGACCACTTCATCAATCATGGGCTCCAGGCCGCCTTCCATCAGCAGGCCGTTGAAGTAGTCGCGTTTTAACACCCGCGTCTTTTCTTTAATCAGCTGCTCTACGCTAAGTAGCGGAATATACCCGGCTTCCAGATCGGTGGTGGTAATGATCAACCGCGTGCCGTTCAGCGCCGGGTCGGCGTGGGCGATTTTCCACTTCAGGTCGTCATACTCCATCGTAATAATGTCGATCTCCTCCTGTGCCAGGAAGCGCTGAACGATATCCTTCAGCTTGCGGGAGATCCCTTCGCCGGAGATGCAGGAGATAATGATTTTATTGCCCGGCAACACGCCCGCGTAGTAGCGCGTTTCCACCTCGTACGCGCCTTTGGCGCTCTCAATAATCGCCTCCATCGACAGCTTATCCTGAATTTTGGCCGCAATATCCAGCGCCATGGCCGTACTGACGTTGTTGATAACCAACAGTTCGCCGTGCAGGTGGAGCTTAATCTCTTCGTAGATCTCTTTTAGCGACCCCATATCCACCAGAATAATCAGCCCCGCGCCTTGTTTAAGGCGGGAAACGTGGGCAATCAGCAGGTCGATGATCTCTCTGGTGGACGTCGCGTTCGCCATGTCGAAGGCTTTAAAGTAGTAGCCGCCGGTGAGCTGGTTGGCGATCCCGGCGATGCTCGACGCCGTGGCGCGACCGTGGGACACGATAATGCCCTGAATCGGATCGTCTTCGCCGGCGAGGGTGTGAAAAGCGCAGCTTAGCAGCGGCTGAAGCAGGGGGAGCGGCTGCCGGGTGACATGTTTGCTCAGCAAAGCGAGGCACTCTTCGGCCAGCAGCCGTGCCTTAGCGGAAACATAATCGGAAATGGTTTGCAGTTCGCCTGGGTCGAGCGCCTCCTCCGGAGCATGCAGCGCATAGCTCAGGCAGAGCCAGACCGCCTTGCGGATCTCCGGGCTACAGGAGATGCCGGTCAGGCTCTCCAGCTCCTCCAGCGCGTGAATGGTGTTCTGCCAGATATAGCCGCTGTACAGCGACTCGGCGGAGACCGCGCCGCTGACGGTAGTCAGCAGCTGTTCTACTTTGCGATTCAGCAACAGCACGTTACCGCTGTGGCAAAAGTCGCGAAAAATCACCTCATCGCGCATCGCTTTGGGCAGCAGCTGGCTGACATTCAGCGCATCTTCATGCGCGCTGGCGGCAATACGGATTATTTCACCGCCGGACGCCGGGCCGCGTAGCGTGATGACGTCAGCCTCACGATTCTCGCTCCAGGCGCTGGCGCACATCACTTTAATCTGATTTTTTAACTCGCCAATATTGCCGCGCACCGGGGAGGTGACCAGCTGATGCATCAGCTGATTATCGAGATGGATATCCCGACGCAGGCTGCGCGCTTCCTGCTGCAAAAAGTGGCTGACCTGAGCGACGCGCTCGGTCAGCGGGCGCGAAATATAGTTGGGCAGCGTGACGCGCACCGGGATGCGGCGACGGAAGGTGTTAAGCAGGACGGTATCGATATTTTCCGTGGTGGCGAAGATAAAGCGCAGCGACGCCGGATGGCGCGTACGGTTATCGCCAAGACGGTAGAAATATCCTTTATCCATATACAGAAACAGTTTTTCCTGGTTCTCTGCCGAGAGACGATGCACTTCATCGAGAAACAGAAATCCGCCATCGGCGTCATCAAAGGCGCCGCGTTTCTCGCGGTCAGCGCCGGTGAAAGCGCCGCGGGTATAGCCGAAAAGGGTTGCCGAAAGCAGCTCCGGATTGTTGGCGTAATCGGCGCAGTTAAGCTCAACGAAGGGTTTATCCGCTGCGATAACTCCGCGCTCGAGGGCGTACTGATAAATCAGCGTCGCCAGATGGCTTTTGCCGACGCCGCTCTCCCCGGAGAGCAGGACAGGCAAACCGTCACCGGGATAGTCCACCGCCGAGCGGTACAGCGCGACGGCGTCGGCCAGGCTCCCGTGCGCGCCAATCAGCGGCTGAAAGGCGTCGTACTTTTTCGACACTATGCGAGATAGCTGAGTCTTTTCCCCGCCGTTTTGCTGCACATAGAAGCGCACCGGGCGGGTGTTTTCTTTACGCAGATAACCGTCATCGCACAGCCTGTTGAGGTAATGGCTGATAACGCTGCGGTTAACCTGCATAAAGTCCGCACAGTCCTGAGCCGTGAATCCTGCGGGTTTCCGTGCGTAGTGGGTGACTATTTTCTGGAATAATTTTTCTTTTGCCGACAGCGCCATTCTTCAATGCCCCGGATAGAGTAGAAAATAGCGTCGATTTAATTTCGACACTAGACACTACTGCTTTTATTAGACACTGAGTACTTTCTACGGCATTAGATAAAAATGAAACTATGTTTTGATTAGAATGTGATGGAGATCGCCACAGATTTTATGGGATGTAAAAGCAGGCGGCGCACTCGCGAACGCCAGAAGAGCGCTATTGCCCGAACCGCGTGATACGCGAGCCGTGAACCTTCCTGACGCAAAAAAATGCGCTATTTATCACATTTCTGCCTTTTCATCATCGCTGGGTTTACGGGAGAAAACAGGCAGCCCACCCGCGCAATTATCGCTTCAAGCAACTTAATGATCTTAAAGAAAATAAAAAGATAATTGTTAAGGCGATCTCATTTTATAAAAGGGATATGCATCACAAAAAATGAGGAAATAAACCCACTGTCAATATTAGGCTTGGAGGGATTTATCAGCATATTGTGATCTCTATTGCAAATAACGGTCTTGAACTCAGGGAAAAATGTGGGCAAGCAAAGCAACGGAGACAGGCAATGAAAATTGGCATGGTTATTAGCGGCGGCGATGTTTCTGGAATTAATAATTTTATATTTCAGATAGCCAGACTGGCGAGTGCCGATATCACTCTTTTTAATGGCGGAATACCCGGACTGCTGGATAAAAATCATCACGAAGTCGCCTGGCGCGATCTGGTTGATTTCTCCATTGCCTCTATTCCGATCATCACCTCCGGGCGAACCAGCCGCAGGCTGGTGCGCAGTGAATATGAAACCATAGCTAAAAAAATTAAATCACTGCGCATTGATGTGCTGATTATGGCCGGCGGCGACGGCAGCCTGCAGTTTCTCAATACGCTGAGCGAATTTGATATTAACTGCTTTGGCGTCGGGATGACTATCGATAATGATGTGTACGGCAGCGATTATACCATTGGTTTTTCCACCGCCTGCGAGCAGATTATTAAGGAAGTTTCCCGGTTAAGAAATACCGGAAGAGCATTACCGGGCCGCGTCTTTATGGTCGAAATATTAGGAGGCTATTGTGGAGAGTTAACGCTGCAATCCGCGATTAAATCGAATGCTGATATCGCCCTGATTCCGGAATCGCAGATGCCGTTAGAAACGCTGGCCGAGCGGGTGAAGCATAAGCTGACACAGCAGAACAGCGTGGTGATCCTGTGCTCTGAAGGCTACACCAGGGAGTATTCCCCCGGCTTTCAGGGGGCCATTGATACCATGATTAAGCAGCTTGAACCGCAAATTGGCGTGCGTATTCGTAAAACCATCGTAGGCTACGGTTTGCGCAATGGCGATCCGACCTGCGAAGAAATTTACCAGGGCACGATTATGGCCAGTGAAGTGGTTCGCTGTATTCAGTCAGGGATGAAAAATAAAGCCATTATAATTAATTCAAGCAACAAACCTATTCCGATTGATTTAGTTAGTATGAAAAAACGTCTGGTCGACACTGAAGGACATCATTATAAACTTGCCAAACAACTCAATATTATTTGAGGAGACCCTACATGCTGAAAATTCTATGCGTATGTGGCTGCGGCCTCGGTTCAAGCTTTGCCATTGAAATGACGGCGAAGGCAGTTTTAAAGAAGCTGGAGATTCCCGCACAGATTGAACATACCACTATTTCCGAAGCCGGGGCGTTTAAATCAGATATGATTCTGACGCAAAAAACCTTTGCCGATATATTAACGGCGGATGCCAGTGCCGAGGAAATTAAACGCGTGGTGGTACTGCATAAGCTCACGGATAAAGATGAAATTGAAGCTAAGATCGTCGCATTCTTAAAAGAGCGTAACCTGAAGGTAGCGGACTATGAATAGCTTTGTAGAGTTTATCGTTAAAGATTTACTCGGCCAGGCTTCAATATTAATTGCATTTATTGCGATGCTGGGCCTCATTCTGCAAAAAAAATCAGCGGGCAAAACGGCGGAGGGGACGTTTAAAACGCTGCTCGGTTTCTTAATTATGATGGCCGGCATCAACATTATTGTCGCCACGCTAACGTTCCTTAACGATATCTTCACGCAGGGATTCGGCATGAAAGGCTACATTACCGATGTCGCCGCCATCGCCGGATTAGCCAACCGTGAATTAGGTTCCGAAGTCGCGCTGACCCTGATGGTGATTTTTGCCGTCAATATCATTATCGCCCGCCTGACGCCGCTGAAATATATCTTTCTGACCGGCCAGGCGCTGCTGTGGATGGCAACTATCGGCGCGGTGATTGGCTATAAAGCCGGGCTGACCGGACTGCCGCTGATTTTAACCGGCGGTATTTTCGGCGGCGTGATGGCGGTACTGATGCCCGCCCTGGCGCAGCCGGTCGTCAGGCGCATCACCGGTTCCGATGACGTAGCGCTGGGGCATTTCTGCACTATCGGCTATCTGGTGCAGGCGGCGGTGGCTAAAGTGGTGGGTAAAGGTTCCCGCTCAACGGAAGATCTTGAATTACCGGATAACTTTAAGTTCCTCCAGGACACCTATCTCGCGATGGCGGTGGTGATGGTGCCGATGTACCTCATTCCCGCGGTTGCGGCGGGCCCGGAATATATCGCTCAGTTCTCCAACGGCATTAACTACCTGATGTACGCCTTTATGCAGTCCATTCAGTTTGTGGCGGGGGTATTCGTTCTCTACAGCGGCGTGCGCCTGTTGCTCAACGAGCTGGTGCCGGCATTTCGCGGGATTGCGATGCGCATTGTCCCGGACGCTAAGCCTGCGCTCGATTGCCCGGTGTTGTTCCCGTATGCGCCCAATGCGGTGATCGTCGGCTTCCTGGCGACGACCGTCGGCTCCATCATCGGCATGCTGGTGTTCCCGATGTTTGGCCTGGCGATGATCCTGCCCGGTCTGTTAACCAACTTTTTTGCCGGCGGTACGGCGGGCGTCTTCGGTAACGCACTGGGCGGCCGCCGCGGGGCGATGATTGGCGGCGTCATT
Organism: Klebsiella sp. Q11; assembly: GCF_964241505.1. Taxonomy (NCBI): domain Bacteria; kingdom Pseudomonadati; phylum Pseudomonadota; class Gammaproteobacteria; order Enterobacterales; family Enterobacteriaceae; genus Klebsiella; species Klebsiella sp. Q11. Next base: position 91,051 of record NZ_CAXSXW010000019.1, on the reverse strand, counting down.
CACGGCCTGTTTATCACCTTCCTGCCCGCCATTTTGGTACCGATGCTGGAAAGCTACGGTTTTACCGGCGTCACCTTCAGCGATTCGGACGTTATTAGTTCCGGTCTGGTATTAGGCCACGCCTTCCAGAACAACTGGCTCTTTGTCGCCTTGTTCATTGTTTTTGTTGCCGCACTGGCATGGTTCGTAAACGGTAAATCAGCGAAGCCGAAAGGGGAAAATGTTCATGAGTCTGTATAACTTCAACGCTATTCTGAAAATTGCGCAGGAAAGAGATTTTAAAGCCATTGGCTCATTTAATTTGCACTGTATTGAAATGCTGCCCGCCTTTTTTAAAGCGGCGCAACAAAGCGATAGCCCATTAATGATTCAAATCTCTACCGGGACGGCGGAATATCTCGGCTATCGTTTACTGGTGGATGCGGTTCGTTCATTAGCGGAAAGTGAAAACGTGCCGACCTGCCTGCACCTGGATCACTGCTCTGATATCAGCGCCATTGAAACGGCCATGGATGCCGGATTTTCATCGGTGATGTACGACGGCTCCCATCTGGATCTGGAAGAGAATATTGGCAATACCCGCATCGTGGTGGAAATGGCGCGCCCGCGGAATATCACGGTAGAAGGCGAGCTGGGGGCGATCGGCGGATCGGAAGATGGCAAAGCCGTGGCCGCGGAGGATATCTGCTTCACCACGGTGGAGGACGCCAAACGCTTTGTGGAGGAGACGCAGGTGGATATGCTGGCGATCTCCGTGGGCACGGTGCACGGCCTGTATACCGGTAAGGCGCAAATTCAGCACCAGCGGCTGAAAGAGATTAGCGCCGCGACCGGCGTGCCGTTAGTGCTGCACGGCGGCACCGGCGTCAGCGATGAAGATATGCGCCTGGCCGTCACTGAAGGTATCAACAAGGTGAACGTCGGCACTGAAATGAATGTGCAGTGGGTCGATCAATGTAAAAGCACGTTTGAAAAAGGCAAAGTGAACGACAGCGTGCGCAAATTTTTAATTCCGGCGAATAACGCGGTCACCCATGTATTAATGGAAAAAATCGCCCTGTTTAAATAAACGCATATTTTTAAACCGTATTCCGTTGCCCTGCTGTCCGTCGGGGAGGAGCTCGCTATGTTTGAATCTTTGAAAACGCTGTGGAAAAAAGAGAATCAACCCCCGCAGGATTATGACGAACAGTCTCGCCAGCTGGCGGGGGAAATTGCCAGGCTGGAAGGCGAGTTACGGGGCAACCCGGCTAATGGCGAAGTGCAGAAAGCATTAATGCTGATATATAACCGGGCGCTGTCGGTCTATGCCAAAAGTCATACGCATCGCGAGGAAATCGATGCGCTTTTTATGCGCATTGATGAGTTACGTAACATTATTCGCCATAATATATAGGAAGTGATAATGACGATAAAAGAACTGCTGATTGAGGCCGATGCGATTCAGGTCGGCGTCACGGAGTCCGACTGGCAGAAGGTGATCCAGCTGGCGGCCAGCCCGCTGGTTGCAAAAGGCTATATCTCGGCAGATTACGGCCAGGCGGTGATCGATAATACCCTGCATCATGGCGCCTATTACGTGTTTGATGAAGGTGTCGCCATCCCTCACGCCAGGCCGGAATGTGGCGTCAAACGCAACTGCTTCAGCCTTGTGGTGTTGAATAAGCCGATTCAATTTGCCGATAGCGAGAAGGCGGATATCGTCATTATGTTCGGCGCGCAGGACAGCAATGCTCATATTGAAGAGGGGATTCGGGCGATTGTCGCTCTGCTTGATAATAACGAGACCATGGCGAAGCTGCGGGCCGCCAGCAGCAGAGAGGAGGTCGTCGCGTTGTTATGAACAGACATCTCACACCCGGCTGCAAAACGGTGATTTTAATTAACGGTATTCCCGCATCGGGTAAAAGCACCGTCACCCGGCAGCTATCGGCAGCGTTTAATCTGCCGCAGCTGACCATCGACGGTATTAAAGAGCCGTTTATGGCGTGCTTTACCGGGATCGACCGGACCTTCAACCGGCAGCTGGGCTGCGCCGCGTATGAAGTCATCTGGTCGATCGTCGGCCAGTCGCCGGCAGGCTGTATCTGGCTTATTGACGCCTGGTTTGGCTTTCAACCGCGCGACACGCTACAGCAGCTGCTGCAACACGCGGGCGTTGAGAAAGTGCTGGAGGTCTGGAACCACATCTCGCCTGAGCTTGCGGTGTCGCGCTATGCCAGCCGGTTGCAGGATCGTAAGCCGGGGCACCCGGGCGAAGAGTATCTTCCGGAACTGGCGCAGCTGGCGCAGCAGGCGGAACCGATGCGGCTGGGGCCGGTGTTCACCGTGGATCAGCACAAGCCGCTGGATATGGCGTCCGCTACCCGTTGGATCGAAGCACAAATAGCGTAAGCCCTTAAGGGCAACTGCCCGGCGGCGCTTTGCTGGCACGGCCTATAAAAATTGCATAACAACATGATGTTTCGCGTTTCGTAGGTCGGATCAGGCGACGCCCGCCATCCGCAGCAGCGCCGTCGCCACGGCGGCGGCGATAATCACCACGATCAGCGGCATCTTACGCCAGGCGAGGAACACCGCCAGGCCCACGCCCAGCACCCGCGCCATCCCGGCAAAATGTTCGCCTTCGTAAAAGGTGGTCGCCAGCGCCACGGAAAAGAGCAGCACCGTCGCCGCATCGGAGAGCAGCGCTTGGGCGCGCTCGGAAAACGCCAGCCGGCTACCGAGCTTCGCCCCGCCTAAACGCATTAAGTAGGTGCCCAGCGACAGAATCGCAATACCGGCGATAAATAGCGTCATATTGCCCATTATTTTTTCCTCGTCAGCAGGCCAAACAGCGACAGCAAAACCGGCAGGCCAACCGGTGCGAAAGGAACGGCGGCCAGCGACAGGGCCGCTCCGCTGCAGGCGCGGATCAGGGTGGTGCGGTTTTTAAAGGCCGGCACCACCAGCGCCAGCAGAATCGCCGGGAATACCGCATCGAGGCCAATGGTTTCCGGGGCCGGGAGCAGTTTGCCGACCCCCGCGCCCAGGAGCGCCCCCAACGGCCAGATCAGCGCCACGCCCAGACCGCACAGCCAGTATGCGGCCCGCCGCTGCTCGGGGGTTTTCTGCGACAGACCAAACACCACGCTTTCATCGTTCATAATATGGCAGCCGAGGAAGCTGGCGGCGCGCTGGCCGACCAGGTCGCGAACCGTCACGCCGAAGGGAATATGCCGCGCGTTGACCAGCAAACCGGCCGCCGCTGCCGCCAGCGGGTTGCCGCCGCTGGCGACAATGCCGATAAACATAAACTCTGAGGCCCCCGCCAGGACGCAAACCGAAAGCACAAAGGGGACCCAAATCGGGAAGCCGTAGGCGACGGCCAGCGAGCCGTAGGACATCCCGACGATGCCTACCGCGAGGCAGACTAAAACAATTGCTCTGAGGGTGTCGCCTTTAAGCGTAGCGAAGTGTTGTTTCATACTCTTTAGCCATATCGAACGTATTTCCATTATAATGAACGCAACAGAATCGCATTTCAAGACGAACGAAACGTTCGTTATAAAAAACACGGAGGGATGTATGACTCAGCCAATTAGCCTGATTGCCAAAAGCCTGGTGCGGGAACGCGCGCGCACCGGTCTTTCCCTTGCCGAAGTTGCGCGACGGGCGGGAATCGCCAAATCAACGTTATCGCAGCTGGAGTCCGGCAACGGTAACCCGAGCCTGGAAACCCTCTGGGCGCTGTGCGTGGCCCTCGATATCCCCTTTGCCCGGCTGCTGGAGCCGCAGGTGAATACCACCCAGGTGATCCGCCGCGGCGAGGGAACGAAAGTGATCGCCGAACAGGCAAACTATCAGGCGATTTTACTGGCCGCCTGCCCGCCGGGCGCGCGGCGCGATATCTATCTCCTGCTGACCCAGCCGGGCGCGGACCGCATTTCCCACCCTCATCCGCCGGGTTCGGTGGAGCATATTATTGTCACCCAGGGGCGCGCGCGGGTCGGCCTGACGGAAGCGCCGGAAGAGCTGGGGGAGGGAGATTACATCTGCTATCCCGCCGATCGGGAGCACGTTTTCCAGGCGCTGGAGCCGGATACCCAGGCGCTGCTGGTCGCCGAGCAGAACTAAATTCAATAACATTCTGCGCATTTATTCGTAATACGCAGAATGTTATGCCGTTATATACGTTAATGACATTTATATTATTTTACTCCCTATAGTACCGGGAATATCGCTTTTTCGTCTATCCTTTTTCTTCATTTTTGTTTGCTTCCGTTTCGTCTGGAAACATGGGATTGATGTCACTCTTCCGCCCTTAGGTGGTTCGTATACTGCAACGGTGATATCGGGGTTAATTATGTTTCTTGAAGAACGCAGGAAGTCTATTTTACGATATTTAGATGAACATGAGCGTGGTTATGTTAATTATTTTTCTGCTCATTTTAATGTCACAAAAGAAACGATACGCAGTGATTTAAATACTCTTGCAGAGATGGGGCTGGTGCAGCGCTGTTATGGCGGAGCAATTATTTCGCGCCGTAGTTTGCAGGCGGAACTTATTTCTGAAACCGGTGATAGTTTTGAGGTGCTGCTGCAACCTCTTAATCACCGTAAATCACCAGGCGATGAGCGACAAAAAGGAAAAGTTATGCAGGGTAAGGTATGTGTATTTGGTTCGTTCAACGTTGACATTGTGGCTAAGGTTGAACGCTTCCCGCGAGGCGGTGAGTCGCTAATGGCGCTGGGTAGCAGCCTGGGGCCGGGAGGGAAAGGCGCGAACCAGGCAACGGCCGCCAGTAAAGCCGGTGCTCAGGTGCATTTTGTTGCCAAGGTGGGTAAAGATCAGTTCAGTCATTTAGCGGCCGATCATTTAACTCGCTCTGCAATTCACTCTTACACGCTTTATCAGTCAGAGAGTGAACCAACCGGTAATGCGATTATTTATGTTTCTCAGGAAAATGGCGAAAATATGATTGCTATTTATTCCGGGGCAAATACCACTATTACCTATAGTGAAATTCAGAAAATTATTCCGGAATTATCTTCATCAGATGTTTTATTGGTTCAGCTGGAAAATAATTTCGATGCTACTCATTCACTAATCAAGATAGCGCATGAGCTGGGCAAGCGAGTTATTCTTAATCCAGCCCCCTATTCTGCTGAAATTATCCCCAGCATTCCCTTTGTAGATGTTATTACGCCGAATGAAACGGAAGCATCTTTATTATCGGGAATCGACATTCGCGATTTTGATACGGCAAAAGAAGCGGCGCTACGTATTGCCGAACTCGGCGCTAAAAAAGTGCTGATTACGATGGGGTCGCGCGGCGCGCTGCTGCTGGACAACCGCCAGTTCAGTCATATTCGCGCTTTCCCAGCCGTCACCGTGGATACCACCGGCGCCGGCGATGCTTTCAACGGTGCGCTGGCCGCATCGCTTGCCGCCGGAAATAGTCTGGTGCAGGCCGCGACCTGGGCCTCCGCCTTCGCCTCTCTGGCCGTTGAGCTGGAAGGGGCATCCAATATGCCTGAATTTGAACAGGCAAACGCACGACTCCGTACCCTCTGAACTCAGGAAAAAACAATATGAAAACGATTAACGGTATTGTCCCGGTAATGCTGACGCCATTTACCGCCGACGATCGGATTGATTATCCGGCGCTGGCGAAATTAATCGACTGGTATCTGGAGAAGGGCGTTGATGCGCTGTTTGCCGTCTGTCAATCAAGCGAAATGCAGTTCCTTTCCTTAGAAGAACGCGTTGAGCTGGCGCGTTTTGTGGTACAGCACGTTAACGGCCGCATTCCCGTTATCGCTTCTGGCCATATCAGTGATGATATTGAAGCGCAAAAAGCCGAGCTGCTGGCGATGGCGCAGACCGGTATTGATGCCCTGGTGCTGGTGACTAACCATCTCGATCCGCGTCATGAGGGGAGCGACGTTTTCTATGCAACGCTGAACACGCTGCTGGAAACGCTGCCAGCCTCGCTACCGCTCGGCCTTTACGAGTGTCCGGCGCCTTATCGCCGCTTGCTTACCGATGATGAATTTGCCTGGTGCGCCAATAGCGGGCGCTTCGTTGTGCTGAAGGATGTGAGCTGCGATCTACCAACCGTTGAACGTCGCGTACGTCTGGCGCAGGGCACGCCGCTCAACGTCATTAACGCCAACGCGGCGATTGCCTGGCCAGCGATTCTGGCGGGCTCACAGGGCTTTAGCGGTGTGTTTACCAACTTCCACCCTGAACTATATAGCTGGCTGTGGCGAGAGGGGAAAAACCAACGTGCACTGGCCGATGAACTGGCGATTTTCCTCTCCCTGGGGGCGGTGAGCGAAACGCTGGGCTATCCGAAAAACGCCAAAATTTATCATCAGCGTCTGGGGACTTTCGACAGTATCACCTGCCGGGTTAATAAAGATGATGTGCTGAATAAGTACTGGGGGCTGACGGTGATTCTCGACCAGATTCGCGCCGGAACTGAACAGTGGCGTCAGCGTATCGTGGGCTAAGCGGAGGATGCCATTATGATCGTAACCAGTCTAAAGGCATGGCCCGCACAGTCGATGGCTTATCATCCGGTTATTCGCCAGGCGCTGGCTTTTCTTGCAGAGCAAGATTTTCAGGATTTCGCGCCGGGAAAAATCGACCTGATCCCTGACCGACTCTTTTGCCTGCTACAGGAGATGGATAGCGTGCCTTTTACCGAGGCTCGTCCAGAATCGCACCGTCAGTTTATCGATATTCAGTACCTGATTTCAGGCCATGAGCGTATGGGCGTCAGCCGCGTGGAAAGCAGTCTGCATACCGTTGTTGATGACCGAACGCCGCAGCAGGACATCATGTTCTGGCGGGTAGAAGAAGCAGAGACGCAGGTAACGTTAACCCCCGGTATGTTCGCGATTTTCTTCCCGGAAGATATTCATCGTCCCTGCTGCCATCCTTTGGGCGGTGGCGTTAGCCATCTGCGCAAAGCGGTGATCAAAATCGATCGCGCATTACTGGAGGTATCGGCATGAGCACCGTGAATCAGGCTTCCTCAGCGGCAATCGAGCCGCCGAAACTCTCCCGCCGGCGCTGGGGAATTATTTTGATTTTGCTGCTGGCTGCGGTGGTGAACTATCTTGACCGCGCCAACCTGAGTATTGCTAATACCACCATTTCGAAGGAGTTTGGTTTCTCCGGAACCGAAATGGGCCTGCTGCTATCGGCGTTTCTCTGGCCTTATGCGCTGGCGAACCTGCCGGCCGGCTGGCTGGTCGACCGCTTCGGCCCGAAGAAGATGTTCACCGGCGCGCTGACGCTCTGGTCCGCCGTGACCTTTCTGATGGGATTTGTGAACACCTATAGTTTCTTCTACGGCCTGCGGGTGCTGCTGGGGGTAGCAGAGTCGCCGTTCTTTACCTCCGGTATCAAAATCACCCAAAGCTGGTTTTCGGATAAAGAGCGCGGCCTGCCGACATCGATCATCAATACGGGTTCGCAAATCGCTAACGCCATCGCGCCGCCGCTGCTGACGCTGCTGCTGCTGTGGGTTGGCTGGCGCGGGATGTTTATCGCCGTGGGTCTGCTGGGTATCCCGTTGATTCTGGCGTGGCTGAAGTTTTATCGCGATCCGGATGCGCGGGAAGCGATGCTGATCCACACCGGTAAGGTGGTGGTGGCTGAGGCTGATAAGCCACAGGTTAGCTGGGGCGAGCTGTTTCGCAACAAAACGACCTGGTTCATGATTTCCGGCAACTTCTGCATCATGTTTACTATCTGGGTTTATCTGACGTGGCTGCCGGGTTATCTGGAAACGTCGCTGGGTTTCAGCCTGAAGCAGACAGGCTTTATTGCCTCGATTCCATTCTTTGCCGGTATTCTTGGCGTCCTTTGCGGCGGGATGCTCTCTGACCGTCTGGTGCGCAGAGGGATTAATGCGGTAACGGCGCGGAAGGTGCCTATTGTGGTGGGGGCGGCAATGGCGGCCTGTTTTGTGATGCCAATTCCGTTTGTCAGCAACAGCGGTACCGCGATTACGCTACTGACGCTGGGCTATTTCTGCTCGCAAATGCCGTCCGGGGTTATTTGGGCGCTGGCGGCGGATATGGCACCCAAAGAGCAGGTCGCTTCTCTCGGTGCGATCCAGAACTTTGGCGGTTTTCTCGGTGCCGCGCTGGCACCGGTGATCACCGGGATTATCCTTGATGCGACTGGTCAGTTCACCAATGTCTTTATTCTCGGCGGCTGCCTGCTGTTCCTTGGCGCCTGTCTCTATGGCTTCTTTGTGCGTAAACCGTTGGCGCAGTAGTTTTTCCTCAGAACAAAGCGCCGTTCGGCGCTTTGTCGCTCTTGCTGGACGCCATGCCCGTATTGCGGGACACTAGCCGCATTCTCCCGCGAAGACAGGGATACTTATGTCGCTGAAAGCCATTGCTAAAGAACTTGGGATCTCGGTAACGACCGTCAGCCGTGCGCTAAACGGCTATGATGACGTGTCGCAGGAGACGCGCGCCCGCGTGGAGGCCGAAGCCCAGCGCCGTGGATATCGGCCAAATACCTTCGCCCGCCGCCTGAAAATGGGCAAAATTGACGCCGTTGGCCTCGTTTTTCCCGTGCGTCCCGCGCCGTTGAATAACAACGTCTTTCTCGAAATGGTGGGAGAAATCAGTCACGAGCTGGCGCGCTATGAGATTGATTTACTGCTGATTGCCGACGATGAGCAGGCCGATAAGCACGGCTATATGCGTATGGTGCAGAGTCGTCGCGTCGATGCGCTGATCGTGGCCCATACCCTGGACGACGACCCGCGCCTGGTTCAGCTGCTCTCTTCCGGTTTTCCTTTTCTCGCCCTGGGGCGCAGCCGCCTGCCGCAGCCCTACGCCTGGTTTGATTTCGATAACCAGGCGGGAACGTACCGCGCCACCCGTCATCTGATTAGCCAGGGGCATCAGCGCATCGCGTTGCTGAGCGAAAATAACAATCAGGCGTTTATTACCCAGCGCCGCAACGGTTACCTGCAGGCGCTGCGCGAAGCGGGCCTGGCGGAAACCTGGCTGCGCAGCGTGCCGCCCACCCGCCGCGGCGGGTTTCAGGCAACGATGGAGCTGCTGCGCTTGCCGGAACCGCCAACGGCGATTGTCACCGATTGCAACACCCACGGCGACGGCGCGGCGATGGCCCTGGCTCAGCTCGGACGCCTCACCGGCGCCGATCGCGTCTCGCTGGTGGTTTACGACGGCTTGCCGCAGGACAGCATCATCGAAACCCCGGTGGGCGCGGTGGTTCAGTCCACCCGGCAGGGCGTGGGCCGCCAGATTGCCACCATGGTCCGCCGCTTAATCGCCGGCGAGGATCTCGCCTCTCTCCAGGTGCTCTGGCAGCCTGAATTTATTCCCGGCGAAACCGCCTGATTCTCCTCCCGTCAGATTAATTTCCTGAACTCGATCACGGATCCGAAACGTTTTGGTTGGCACCCGAAACGTTTCGGATAAACAGTAAGGCATTCCTTGTTGTGGAGATGTCTCATGTCTGATTCGATTTTACGTCTGCAAAGCGCAGCGGCTGATGTGGTGATCAAAACCCGTCCGTTCGCCGAAATTATCTACTGGGGGCCGCATTTAAGCCACTTTTCGCCGCAGGATGCGGCAAGCATCGCCCGCCCGGTGGCCAATGGCCGCCTCGACGTCGATTCCCCGGTAACCTTAATGGCCGAACTGGGCCACGGTCTGTTTGGCGCGCCGGGCATTGAAGGCCACCGCCAGGGGCTGGACGCCTCACCGATGTTTACCACGACCGAGGTGGTGCAGGATGGGCAGAATTTAACCCTTCTCAGCGAAGACGCGCAGGCGGGCCTGCGGCTGTGCAGTGAAATTCAGCTTGATAGCAGCGGCGTGCTCAGCGTTCGTCATGGTTTAACCAACCTGCGCCCGCAGCCGTGGCAGGTGGACCGCCTGGCGGTCACGCTGCCGGTCGCCGAGCGCGCCCGCGAAGTCATGGCCTTTCATGGCCGCTGGATCCGCGAATTCCAGCCCCATCGTCTGACCCTTGAACACGACAGCTTTGTGCTGGAAAACCGTCGTGGACGCACTTCTCACGAACATTTTCCGGCGCTGATTACCGGCAGCCGCGCTTTTAGCGAGATGCAGGGCGAAGTGTGGGGCGTGCATCTGGGCTGGAGCGGTAACCACCGCCTGCGGGCGGAAGTGAAAACCGACGGTCGCCGCTACCTGCAGGCGGAAGCGCTCTATCTGGCGGGAGAAATGGCGCTGGCGGAAGGGGAAACGCTGTGGACGCCGAACCTCTACGCCAGCTATTCGGCGCAGGGGCTGAACGGCATGAGCCAGCAGTTCCACCGCTATCTGCGCGAACAGATTATTCGCTTCCCGGACAACAAGCCGCGCCCGGTGCATCTCAACACCTGGGAAGGGATCTATTTCGACCACGACCCGCAGTACATCATGCGCATGGCGGATGAAGCGGCGGAGCTGGGCGTGGAGCGCTTTATCATTGATGACGGCTGGTTTAAAGGGCGCAACGACGACTGGGCGGCGCTCGGCGACTGGTATCTTGATGAGGAAAAATACCCTGATGGTCTGACGCCGATTATTGACCACGTGAAGTCGCTGGGGATGGAGTTCGGCATCTGGGTTGAGCCAGAGATGATTAACCCGAACTCCGATCTCTACCGCGCCCATCCCGACTGGCTGCTGGCGCTGCCGGGCTATACGCCGCTGCCCGGGCGTCATCAGTTTGTCCTGAACCTGAATATCCCTGAAGCCTTTGATTATCTGCTGGAACGGATGAGCTGGCTGCTGGGCGAGCACGCGGTTGACTATGTGAAGTGGGATATGAATCGCGAGCTGGTGCAACCTGCCCATAACGGCAAAGCCGCCGCCGATGCGCAAACTCGCCAGTTCTATCGCCTGCTGGATACGCTGGTGGCCCGCTTCCCGCATATTGAATTTGAATCCTGCTCTTCCGGCGGCGGGCGTATCGATTATGAAGTGCTGAAGCGCAGCCATCGCTTCTGGGCTTCCGACAATAACGATGCCCTTGAGCGCAACACCATCCAGCGCGGCATGAGCTACTTCTTCCCGCCGGAAGTGATGGGCGCGCACATCGGCAACCGCCGCTGCCACGCCACCTTCCGCCAGCACAGCATTGCGTTTCGCGGCCTGACGGCGCTGTTCGGTCATATGGGGCTTGAGCTGGACCCGGTGACCGCCGATGAGCAGGAGCGCGCGGGCTATCGCAAATACGCGGCGCTGCATAAGCAGTGGCGCGATGTCATTCATCACGGCGTGCAGTGGCGTATCGATATGCCGGACGCCACAACCCTCGCGCACGGCGTGGTGAGCGAGGATCGGCATCGGGCGATTTTCCTCGTCAGCCAGCTGGCGATGCCGGACTACACCCTGATGGCGCCGCTGCGCGTGGCGGGACTGGAAGCGGGCGCCCGTTACAAGGTGACGCTGCTCGACCATCCCGATATTCAGATTACGGGAGAGGGCGGCCATACCATGCGTAAGCTGCCGGAATGGATGACGAAGCCGCAGACCGTCAGCGGTGAGTGGTTGCAACAGGCGGGGCTGGCGCTGCCAATCCTCGATCCGGAAAGCGCCATTTTGATTGGCCTGCAACGCGTGTAATGACGACGGGCCGCGCGTCGGCCCTTTTTGAGGAATACACCATGAACCCGACCGTCTGTACCCATAAAAACAACCCCAATTTCTGGATTTTCGGGCTGTTCTTCTTTCTCTATTTTTTCATCATGGCCACCTGTTTTCCGTTTCTGCCGATCTGGCTATCGGACGTCATCGGCCTGAATAAAACCGAGACCGGTATTGTTTTCTCCAGCCTGTCGCTGTTTGCCATCTGTTTTCAGCCGATACTGGGTGTGATCTCCGATAAGCTGGGGCTGAAAAAGCATCTGATGTGGATCGTGACGGTGCTGCTGGTGCTGATCGCGCCCTTTTTTCTCTACGTTTTTGCGCCGCTGCTGAAAACCAATATCTGGCTCGGCGCGCTGAGCGGTGGGGCCTACATCGGCTTTGTGTTCTCCGCCGGCGCCGGGGCGATGGAAGCCTATATCGAACGCGTGAGCCGCAATAGCGGGTTTGAGTACGGCAAAGCGCGGACTTTTGGCTGCCTCGGCTGGGCGCTGTGCGCCACCACGGCGGGGATGCTGTTCAGCGTTAACCCCGAGTGGGTGTTCTGGATGGGGTCGGCCGCCGCGCTGGTACTGGTCGTGTTGGTGGCCATCGCGAAACCGCAGGCCAGCCAGACCGCGCAGGTAATGGACTCGCTGGGGGCTAACCGCTCATCGGTGGATTTAAAAACCGCCGTACGCATGTTCCGTCAGCGCAAAATGTGGATGTTTATTCTGTATGTCATCGGCGTCGCCTGCGTCTATGACGTTTTCGATCAGCAGTTCGCCACCTTCTTTAAATCCTTCTTTGCCACCCCGGAGTCGGGAACTCGCGCCTTTGGTTTTGCGACCACCGCCGGGGAAATATGCAACGCGATTATTATGTTCAGCTCGCCGTGGATTATTAACCGCATCGGCGCGAAGAATACCCTGCTGATTGCCGGCATGGTGATGGCGGCAAGGATGATCGGATCATCGTTCGCCACGACGGCCGCTGAAGTGGTGGCGCTGAAAATGCTCCATGCGCTGGAAGTCCCGTTCCTGCTGGTAGGCGCGTTTAAATATATTACCGGCGTGTTTGACGTCCGCCTGTCGGCGACGATTTACCTGGTTGGCTTCCAGTTTTCCAAACAGGTGGCGGCGATCTTTCTCTCCGCTTTTGCCGGGAATATGTATGACCGTATCGGTTTCCAGGATACCTATATGATCCTTGGCGGCATTGCGCTGAGCGTCACGTTAATCTCCGCCTTTACCTTATCGGGTAAGGCCACGTCGGAAAAGATGAGCGATAGCGCGATGACGGTTTAGAAAATAGTTCGATAATTCACAAGGATGGGATTGATAAATGAGGAAATATTGACCATGGATATGAAGGAAAGAATGAACAGCGGCGAGCTCTATCTTGATTCAGGATATGGGTTACCGCAGCAGCGGCTGATGGGCAAGGCGCGAGCTTACGAATACAACCACTCGCACCCCTTTAATCTGGAATTAAGAAACGACATTATTCAGCGGATGTTCGCCGCCGTGGGCGAGCAGTGCTGGATAGAGCCACCGATCCATTTGGCCTACGGCACCCACACCACCATTGGTGATAATTTTTACGCCAACTTCAACCTGACGCTGGTCGATGATGCCGACATTATCATCGGCAATAACGTGATGTTTGCGCCCAACGTGACCATTTCCACCGCCGGCCATCCGATTCATCCGGATCTGCGGCACACCCAGCAGCAGTTCTCTCAGCCGGTGGTGATTGAAGACGGCGTCTGGCTGGGCACCGGGGTGATTATCAACCCAGGCGTCACCATTGGAAAAAACTCGGTCATTGGCGCCGGCAGCGTGGTGAACCGTTCCATACCGGCAAACGTGGTCGCCGCTGGGGTCCCTTGCCGGGTATTAAGAGCGATCGCCGACAGCGATAAAGAGAAATTTCAGCTTTTTACAGCGTAACTTGTCGCGGCGCTGGGCGAGCATCGCGAAGCCTGGGCGCCCGCTTCATGCTCCGCGCGGGAAAATGCCAGGCAATTTGCCAGCAGGGACGTGCTTCCGCGGAATCTCACGATGCTTTTGCCTGACTATTCATTACGTAGCTACTGCGCGCGTTACGCAGAATGCTAATTTTTCGTGAAACTTAGCCCCTTCCATCATAATCAGACAAACGTTTGCCATCGTTATTTTCTCGTTTTTTTTATTCATTTCCTCAGCCTTTTTCAGCTGAGGAGGATAAGCGTTAATATGCTTTTTCAGTGCCTTTTTAATTATCATTTTAGCCATTATTTTTTATGATAATGTGATTTTTTATAGCGTTTTTATGTGGTTTTTATGTGAATGAATTTATCATTCATGAGTGGAAGGAGTAATGGTTTCTCCCTTCGTGAGAGTATTTTTTGCATTCAGAAAATGAGAATTTTTATGCTGATATATCAGTAAGATACGGCGAGTGAAAGAATGAGGGAAATGCTCTTAATGTTTTGATTTGTAGTGATATTTTAATTTTTTTTGTTTCGTCGATTTTTGGTGCTAGTATTTTAATTAAGTAATGTCGTAGGCTAAATAAGAGAGAAAATAATGTTTATTGTCGATGATGATTTTGACCGTGGTGCCTTACGCTCCTTTTCGTTTGGCCGTAATACCAAGCCCATATTAGCGGTCCAGCGTATTATGCAGGCGCTGCTGCCGGTTAGCACACCGCTTGAGTTGCAGCCGGATAATCGGTTTGATTTTTTTGATGCTGAAAATAACGCGAATATATTGCTTCTGCTCGAGGGAACCGGCGTGGTGTGCCATGATGAAAATAATATGGCGATAACTACGTTGTTTTCTCCCTCAGTGCTGGGGCTGATTGATGGATATAGTACCTTTTATGACGTTGAGGCCAGGCCGAAGCATTTTTTTTCTGCAGAAACACATTGTACATGTCAGCTAGTGCCGCTTGCTAAATTTGTGGAGATTATGGACGAGCAAAATCTCTGGCATGATATCGCCCGGATTCTGGCCCATCGGTTATTGGTCATGGCCATCCGCGAGAAGGAGTTTATTGGCGTGGAATCATTCATCATGATCCGGACGTTGATCCTGGAACTCGGCTCCTATCCTGAGGAATATCGCGAGCAGATTAACGTGCTCAATTTTATCCAGCGGCGCACCAATCTTTCCCGCAGCGGAATACTGTACGTCCTGTCTGAACTGCGCAAGGGGGAGTACATCAGCGTCCATCGAGGCGTGCTGAAGGGAATTAATAAACGAATTCCTATCGATTTTTAAATGCATTGATAACAATATACTAACAATAGCGCCTGTTTTTTAGATATGCCAGCTCTTTGCATTATTAACTTTATGATTTTTATACGTAATTATCATTATTGACTTGCATCAAATTCGAATGTCCAGTTTTGGACGAAAAAATTGATTTAGATTCATAAAACTTTCTGCAAGAATTATTCCCAGGACAACATGGAGTGTCTTCTTATATTTAAACCGTCTTTTTATCGCCGCGGGGGAACGTTCCCTGGTAATTGCTTCGGCTATAAAGAATAAGCGGTAATGAATGAGGGAATAAAAATCAATTTAATGTGTATGGATTAAAAATGAAAAAAGCATTTATGGTAAAAAGCGTTGTTCTGGCAATGGTTATGGCTGGCGGTATCTCTTCTGCAATGGCTGCAACCAGCGGGTCTTCTTCCACCGTTCAGGGCGGCACCGTTGAGTTTAAAGGCTCTGTTGTCGATGCGGCCTGTGCGGTAACCGCAGATACCACCAACCAGATCGTCAATATGGGTCAGGTTCGTCTGGCTGCCTTCACCGGTAAAGACTCCGTGGCTAACCAGAAAACCCCGTTCAGCATCAAGCTGGCTGACTGCGATACCACCATCGCTTCCCAGGCTTCTGTGACCTTCGACGGCAACGCGGCGGCGGGTGAAGCTGGCGTGCTGGACAACACTTCTGGCGCGGGCAACGCGGCAGGCGTCGGCATCCAGATTTATGACAAAGACGGCTCTGCGCTGGATCTGGGCACCGCGTCTCAGGCTGTGACGCTGATCGACGGCGACAACACCCTGAACTTCTCCGCTGACTACTACCAGACTGCGGATACCGCGACTGCCGGTAGCGTGGACACCACTGCCACGTTCAACGTGACTTACCAGTAAGGTCGCGTCAGTTATTTTCATTTAGGGATCCTGTGCCAGGGACGGCGGCTGTGTCATTGAAAGGAGTAGATATGAATTTCACTACACAACGGCTGAAGGCGTTTTTCCTCGCGGGGGCGTTTTTGTTTCCCGCTCTGGCACAGGCAGGCAACCACCACGTGGTGACGGTAAAGGGCGGCGACGTTGAGTTTCAGGGCGCCGTGGTCAATGCCGCCTGCGCGGTGGATGCCGGTAGCGAGGATTTGACCGTTGAGATGGGGCAGGTGCGCTCCAATGAATTTCATGGGCTGGGAAGCTGGACCGATCCGCAGGCGTTTACCATTACGCTGAAGGATTGCGATACCACGGTGAGCCAGCAAGTCAGCGTGGCCTTTCGCGGCCTGACGGATGGCAAAGATCCGGGGGTACTGGCGGTGACCGACGGTGCGCAGAGCGCGCAGGGCGTCGGGTTAGGCATTTTTGACAATCAGGGAAATCAAATTATCCCGAACACGCAGCCGATGAATTTTACCGCTATTCAGGACAATACGACCGTACTCAATTTTGTCGCCAAATATCGCGCGACCTCGAGAACCGTCGTGGCAGGGGATGCAAACGCACAAACCTGGTTCACGTTAACCTATTTGTAATTTCCTGATGCCGTCCGCGGCAAATCTTTATTGTGAAAGGCACTTTATGTCCGTTATTTCTTTTTCCCGCCTGTCTCTGGTTGCGCTGGCCTTAGCCGGTGCCGGTCTGGCTGTGCCCGCGGCGCAGGCGCAAACCGAAGCGCAGGCGCACGCCGCGGCGAACGGCGGGGTATCATTAGGTTCCACCCGCGTCATCTATCCGCAGGGCAATAATCAGGTCTCACTGGCGGTGAATAATACCGACCCGAAAGCCACCTTTTTAATTCAGTCATGGGTGGAAAACGCCAGCGAAAGTAAAAGCAGCGATTTTGTCATCACTCCGCCGCTGTTTGTGATGAAGCCGCAGAAAGAAAATACGCTGCGCATTATGTACGTCGGGCCGAATAATCTGCCGGCGGATCGCGAAAGCCTCTACTGGGTTAACGTGAAAGCGATTCCTTCGGCGGCAAAAGACACCAAAGGGAAAAATACCCTGCAGATTGCGGTGCTGAGCCGGATTAAACTTTTTGTTCGCCCGAAAAATCTGCCGATGGCCTCGATCGATGCGCCGGCGAAGCTGCGCTTCCACGAAAGCGGTAATACCCTGACGGTGAAAAACCCAACGCCCTATTATATGACGCTGGTACAGATCCACGCCGGTACCGCAACATTACCGACGACAATGGTGGCGCCAATGTCGCAGGCGGATTTAAAACTGCCGGCGAACGCGCAGGGAAATATCACCTTCCAGACCATTAATGATTACGGGGCAAACTCGCCCGAACAGAAAGCCATAATAGAATAATAAACAGGTCGGCAAAATAATGACGTTAAAAATAAAATATATCACCCTCGCGGTGATGCAGGTTCTATTTGCCCGCCGTCGGGTATACCGTATTATTTTGCCGGCAACCTTATCGGCATTACCGTTATCCGCGCTGGCGGATAACTATTTTAACCCTGCGTTTTTATCGGACGACCCTAACGCGGTGGCCGATCTCTCGCATTTCGAAAAGGGCGATAGCCAGGCCCCGGGTAAATATCACGTTGATATTTACCTGAATAAGCAGCTGGTCTCCACGGAAGACGTGAACTTTAAAGCGGCAAAAGGCGGCCAGGATGATACCGGGCTGGCGCCGTGCTTTACCACCGGGCGCCTGGAACAGATGGGGGTCAATACCAAAGCCTTCCCGGACCTGGCGAAGCTGGCGCCGGAGCAGTGCGTGCCCTTTGCCGCCATACCGGAATCCTCCACCGAGTTCGACTTTGAGCATCAGCAGCTGAACATCAGCGTGCCGCAGGCGGCGCTGAAGCAGAGCGCGCGCGGGTATATCCCCCCGGAAGAGTGGGACCAGGGGATCAACGCGCTGCTGCTGAACTATGACTTCACCGGCGGCAACAGCGGCGGTGATACCAAAGAGGACAGCTACTATCTTAACCTGCAAAGCGGTCTGAACCTCGGCGCCTGGCGCCTGCGCGACTACTCCACCTGGAACTACACCAGCGGCGAGGGCGACACGCAGAACAAGTGGGAGCATATCAGCACCTACGTCGAGCGCACGATTGCGCCGCTGAAGGCGGAGCTTACGCTTGGGGAAAGCTACACCCCGTCGGACGTTTTTGACAGCCTCGGCTTTCGCGGCGTCCAGATTGCCTCCGACGACAACATGCTGCCGGACAGCCTGAAAGGCTTTGCGCCGACGGTCCGCGGTATCGCGAAGAGTAACGCCAGGGTCACCATTAAGCAGAACGGCTACGTTATCTACCAGACCTACGTTTCGCCGGGCGCCTTCGCCATCAACGACCTCTATCCGACCTCGTCGAGCGGCGACCTGCAGGTGACGGTAAAAGAGAGCGACGGCAGCGAAAATACCTTTACCGTGCCGTACTCCGCGGTGCCGCTGCTGCAGCGCGAAGGGCGGCTTAAATACGCCCTGACCGCCGGGAAATACCGCAGCACCAACGATGATCAGGATGAGGTCAATTTCGCCCAGGGAACGGCGATCTACGGTTTGCCGCATGGCTTCACGCTGTACGGCGGTACGCAGGTCAGCAACGACTACCACGCTTTTGCGCTGGGCGCCGGGCTGAACATGGGGGACTTCGGCGCGATCTCCGCCGATATCACCCAGGCCAACAGCACCCTCGCCGACGGTAGCCAGCACGACGGCCAGTCGGTGCGCTTCCTCTACGCTAAGGCGCTGAACGATCTCGGCACCAACTTCCAGCTGCTGGGCTACCGCTACTCGACGGAGGGGTTCTACACCCTCGACGAGACGACGTATAAAAACATGAGCGGCTATACCGGCGACAATGAGTGGAAAGATGAGGATCACGACGGCAAGCAGGATAAGCCGGTGTGGACCGATTACTACGATCTCTACTACACCAAAAAAGGCAAAGCGCAGCTCAATATCTCGCAGCAGGTCGGCAAAATCGGCTCGATTTTTGTCACCGGCTCCGAGCAGACCTACTGGCACACCGATGAGAAAGATCGCATGTTGCAGGTGGGCTATAACGGCAGCTGGAACGGCATCTCCTATAGTCTGACGTGGAACTATGACAAGTCGCCGGGGGAAGACGAGGCGGATCAGATCTACGCCTTTAATATTTCGCTGCCGATTGGCCAGTGGCTCTCCAGCAACCATAGCGCGGATATCTACCGTTCGGCCAACACCACCAATATGAGCTTTGGCACCACCACCGACCAGCACGGTAAGACCACTGGGACCACCGGCATCAACGGGACGCTGCTGGCGGATAACAACCTGAGCTATAACGTGCAGGAGAGCGACGGCAACCACGGCACCAGCAACAGCGGCAACGCCAACATGAGCTATCAGGGCACCTACGGTAACCTGCAGGCCGGCTACAACTATAGCGACGGCTATCACCAGGTGAACTACGGTGTCAGCGGCGGCGTGGTGGTTCACCGCAACGGCGTTACCCTTAGCCAGCCGCTCGGTGACACCAACATTCTGGTGAAAGCGCCGGGGGCGGCCGGGGTCGAGCTGGAAAACGCCACCGGGGTGAAAACCGACTGGCGCGGCTACGCGGTGATCCCGTACGCCACCACCTATCGCCAGAACCGCGTGGCGCTGGATACCAACTCCATGGGGCAGAACGTCGATATTGAAGACGCGGTCACCAACGTGGTGCCGACCCAGGGGGCGCTGGTGCGCGCCGAATTTAACGCCCACGTTGGGGTGCGCGCGCTGATGACCCTGATGCATAACGGCAAGCCGGTGCCGTTCGGCGCCACGGTTAGCCAGAAGGCGGGCAACAGCACCATCGTCGGCGACGACGGCCAGGCCTACCTCGCCGGGCTGCCGTTGAACGGTATGCTGGAAGTACAGTGGGGCGAGGGCGCCGGACAGCACTGCATGGTGAAATACCAACTTCCGGAGAGCGCGAAGCAGCAGCCGGTGAATAAATTAAGTGAAAGGTGCCAGTGATGAAATTAATATTATTAATAATGATTATTCTCAATGTCATTATTTGCAATATATCCCCTGCGAATGCAGCTTCTGGGGATTGTGTCCCTGTTGGTGGCATACAAACAATGGCTGTTTCAATGGGAACAATCAATGTAAACGATACCTCTAAAAATAAACCTGGAACTAGCTTTGTTGATGTCTATACTTGGAACTTAGGTAAACAGTATCAGATGGAATGTGATTGTACGGGACTAAATAACCCTACGCCATATTATGAAACACAAACAAATTTACCTGTTGGGCATTCAGATGGTGATAAACAATACTATAAGTTAAATGATTACCTTGAGGTTTCCACATCTATCTATTTGGGTGGCCAATATAGCAATTATAAAGAAACACCATGGGTTGATGTAACAGCTGGTAACTATCTGGCTAATTGTACAACTTCGGGATCTATTCATAATGTAAGTACAGGTAGCCAAGGGAAGGTATCGTTATACATTACTAAGGCCTTTGTTGGTACAGTAAATATACCCTCGACGCTAGTTCAATCAGTATTAATCTCTGGAATTAAAGGTGTTTATGCTGCTGGGCCTGTGGCTAGTGTATATATTTCTGGGCAGGTCATTGTCCCTCAAACCTGCACTATTAACGCCGGGCAAATCGTAACCGTTGATTTTGGCTCCTTTATGTCGGGCGAATTTAAAAATAAGGGCCAGATGCCCGCCGGCTATACGCCGAAAACGATCACCGTACCGATCAAATGTAACGGGATGGATGCTAACGCCAGCTTAACCCTGCGCTTCCAGGCGGAAGCCTCGGCTGATGAACCGTCGGCGATTAAAACCAGCAACGACGATGTCGGCGTGCAGATCACCGATAGCAGCGGCAAGGTGATTGAGCCGAACAGCGGCCTGCTCCCGTTCCAGCTGGACGATAACCTGCAGGCGACGGTGACCTTCCACGCCGCGCCGATTAGCACCACCGGAAATGCCCCGGCAGAGGGGACCTTTTCGGCGACAGCCTATATTCGCGTTGACTTTGCCTGAAGCGCAAAAATCGATAAATGGCGTAGTGGTGGTATCGCAAATCGCGAGCAGACAATAACGTCAGATGCAATATTAACGATCTGAAATCCTGAAGCGGTATCCGGTCAGTATATATAGTAAAAGGTCTGGTAATGAAAAAATGTATCGCTCTATCAATTGTGCTCATGGCCTTGATAAAGTTAATCAGCGTTCCTGTATATGCTACCGATTATCCTTCTGGTTCATGCTATCTTCCTGATGGATCTACAAAAGGAACGTATGATTTTAATATCAATACGGTCGTATCCGATCCCACGAAAAACACATCCGGGGAGATTTTACCCGCCGTGAACTCGAGCAGTAGCGGTTCATTCTCCGTTGAGTGTTCTTGCCAGAGTGATTCGGTTTTTTATACGCATCAATGGACAACAACGGATCTGGTTTCGTCGGGAGCCTCCGGTAGTTTAAATTTTTATAAAGCCAACGACTATCTTTCAGTGGCAGGAGAAATTAAAAACCCCGGTGACGGCACATATTATCCTTTGCCTTTGGTTGACTTATATAAGCCCGTTGGGAATGGCATGTTATGTAATAGCGTGACTTCAGGCTTTCATTTTGGCAATGATGTTAGAGTTACGTTCAGAATAGATCGTAAATTTGTTGGGACGGTGAGTTTGCCGCATATAAAATTATTTGATTTATGGTACACCGTCGGCAGTGATTTTGTGCAAGGCTCGCCAGTGGCTACCGCTTATATTGATGGCCAAATATCGGTCCCCCAAACCTGCTCAGTTAACGCCGGGCAGATCGTGACCGTTGATTTTGGCTCATTTATGTCGGGCGAGTTTAAAAACAAGGGCCAGATGCCCGTCGGCTACACGCCAAAAACGATTTCGGTACCCATTAAATGTAATGGCATAGAGGCCAATGCTAATTTGACGGTTCGCTTCCTGGCAGACGCCTCGGCGGATGAACCGGCGGCGGTTAAAACCAGCAACGATGATGTCGGGGTGCAGATCTCCGATAGCAGCGGCAAGGTGATTGAACCTAACAGCGGCCTGATCCCGTTCCAGCTGGATGACAACCTGCAGGCGACGGTGACCTTCCACGCCGCGCCGATTAGCACCACCGGAAACGCCCCGGCAGAGGGAACCTTTTCGGCGACGGCCTATATTCGCGTTGACTTTGCCTGAGGAAAAAAGATGAAACCGGCAACACTATTCTTTCCCCTGTTGATGACCCTCGCGGGCGTTCATAGCGCCAGCGCCGATGATATTGATAGCGGCCAGGTCGAGCTGGATATGACCGGCACTATCGTCGCGGAAAGCTGCGATATCGACACCGCCAGCCAGAACCAGACTATCCATATCGGCGATTTCAGCGCCGGGATATTTCAAAGCGTCGGCGATGCCTCGGAGTGGAAGCAGTTTGATATCAAATTAAATAACTGCACCTCGGCGATCAGCCAGTCGACGGTGGCGTTCAGCGGCACCGCGGATGGTACCGACCCGTCGCTGTTAGCCCTCTCCGATACCTCCGGCGGCGGCAATATGGCCAGCGGCGTGGCGATTGAGCTGCTGGACAGCAGTATGAACACCATTGCGATCAACAGTACCGATAACGCATACCCGATTACCCAGGGAAATAACGACCTGACGTTTCGCCTGCGCTATAAAGCTACTGCGGTGCCGGTTACGCCCGGCAACGCCTCTTCGGTACTCTATTTTGATGTGAGCTATCAATAATGAAAAAGACGATCCTGCTGTTATCGCTATCCTGCTTGTCCTGCTCAGCGCTGGCCCACGACGGCACCGTTAACATTACCGGCACGATCCAGGGAAACACCTGTACCGTGACCACCGATACCGCGAACCAGCAGGTGACCCTGGGCGACATTGCAGCGAAACAGTTTACCGCGGCCGGCAGCGTGTCCCAGCCGATAGCGTTCACCATCGGGCTGGAAAACTGCGGCAGCGCGGCGTCGGCGGTCTCATTAACCTTTACCGGCGAGGCGGATACGACCAACAGCGCCCTGCTGGCGTTAACCAGCCAGGCGGGTAGCGCCGCGGGCGTCGGGGTGGCGATCTTAGACAGCCAGCGTACGCTGGTGCCGCTGAACAGCGCCAGCCGCCAGTATACGCTCGACCCGCAGCAAACCAGCCAGAACCTCACCTTTTACGGTGAGATGGTAGCGACGAGCAGCCCGGTTACCGCCGGCAGCGTTGACGCCACGACCACCTTTAGCCTGACCTATCAGTAGCCTGTCCATGTTGAGAAAAATCGCTGTACTGCTGGCGCTCAGCGCCTTATCCCTTCAGGCGCAGGCGGGCGTGGTGATCGGGGGGACCCGCTTTATTTATAATGAGGGTAAGCCGTCGATATCGTTCCGGGTGATCAATCAATCGCCCTCGCGCTACTTGATTCTGAGCAAAATTGTTGCCGATGGCGACCCGCAGGCGGCGGTACCCTTTGTGGCGACGCCGCCGGTCTTTGCGCTAAACGGCCATAAAGAAAATGAAATTCGCGTGATGTACACCAGCGGCCAGCTGCCGGCGGACCGCGAAAGTCTGTTTTGGGTCACGGTGGCCAATATCCCTCAGGCCGACAGTCAGCAGCAGAATACCCTGCAGATTGCGGTGCGCAGCCGCATGAAGCTGTTCTACCGCCCGAAAGGCGTACAAGGGGATTCACAGCAGGCTTATCGCCAGCTGACCTGGCGGCGCCAGGGTAAAATGGTAACGGTGCAGAATCCGACGCCGTTTTACGTCACGCTGCTGAATATGCAGGCCAATGGTCAGAGTATCGCCAACGCCGGGATGGTCGCGCCGCTTTCCAGCCGCTCGGTGGCGTGGTGTCCGGCGCAGGGCGGCTGCGCGCTGCAGTGGCAGACCCTTAACGACTATGGTCGGGCCATGCCGGCCATGCATATTTCGCCCGATGCGCAGGCCAGGAAGGGGCAATAAGATGCAAACAAAACTCGGGGAGGCGCCGGTAACGGCGGCCTCCCGCTGGCTCCTTATGATGCTGGGGTTGATCCTGCTTGGCGTTATGCATATTGTCCTGCCCAGCACCGGCGGCAGCGGCGCTGATTTACCGGAACCGCTGCTGGTCTGGTGCGTGCTGCTGGTCGCGATGGTCGGCTGCGCCTGGTTTTTGCGGCATCAGAGGCTACGCAGCAGCCCGTTCCTGCGCGGCATGGCGCTGGCGGCGTTCCTGCTGACGCTGCCCCTGCTCTGGAGCCCCTCCGCCGACTGGCGGCTGGATGCCTTCCCGCGCCTGGCGGGCCTGTGGGCGGGCGTGGTGTTTTATTATCTGCTGCTGAACTGCCGGCTCACGCCGCGTCAGCAGCAGACCGTACTGTGGCTGATCGTTGCCGCTACCCTGATTCAGGCGGCCTACGCGCTGGTGGGTATCGGCCATCCGGCGTGGCTGCCGCTGCCGGCGCAGGCGGCGCAGCGCCAGGCCGGTCAGTTCGCGATCGGCGTTTTTCTGCAACGCAACGTCACCGGCTCCTTTATTGCCACCGGCGCCGCGGTGCTGCTGTGGCTGGCGGCCGACGCCCGCTTTGTCTGCCGCAGCGTCGCGAGGGAGAGATATCGGCAGTGGGGAAGCGGGCTCGGGCTCGGGCTGCTCTACGCTACGCTGACCCTGCTGAAGTCCCGCACCGGATGGCTGGGCGGCGTGGTCTGCTGGCTGATGATGGTGACCATTTTTTGCTTCTCGCCGTTACGCCGCTCCGCCGCGCGCGGGGCCCGCTGGCGTGTCGTACTGGCGCCGGTGGCCGGCGTGCTGCTGGGGCTTGCCCTGCTATCGGTCTCGTTACTCAACGCCCTGCATGAACATGACGGCTCGAATCTTGAGCGAGTTTTTATTCTGCAGCAGACCTGGAAAATGATACTGCAGCATCCGATCGTCGGCTGGGGCTACGGGGGATACGCCTGGTCCTTTGCCCATTTCGTGGCCGATAGCGTCCCGCCGTTGTCCCGTCGGGTCCCGGGGTTAACCTATCCGCATAATGACCTTCTGTTCTGGTGGGTCGAGGGCGGAGCGGTCGCCCTGCTCGGGCTGCTGGTGCTGGGCGTTAGCGGATTCTGGCTACTGCTGCGCCGTCCCGGCGTACGGCAGCTGGCGCTGCTGGCCTGCCTGATGCCCATTTTGCTGCACACGCAGCTGGAGTATCCGCTGTATCAATCGCCGATACACTGGTTGTTCGTTCTTATCCTGGTCAACCTGGCCGATCGCTGTCCAACCGGCGAACAGGCGCCGCTGTCCACATTCACCGCGCCCTCCACGCGGCCGGTGCCCTGCGCGCTGATGATCCTGGCCTGCTACGGCGCGCTGCTCACCGGCTGCGCTTTCTGGCAGGGGCACTACCTGACCGCTTTTCAGCAGTCGCCGCAGCGTTTTGCCAGCCGCGTACTGCGGCTGCATGACATCGGCATCGGCAGCGAAAGGCTGCGTAAAGATCGGGCTCTCAGCTATATCATCCGCTATCAGTCGAGCGCTAACGTGGAGGATCTGGAGGCTTTCAACCAGCTCGGAAGGCGCTGGATTGCGGTGTGGAACGATGCCGATATGTACAACAATCTTATTAACGTCGAGCGGTATCTTGGGCAACAGAAAAATGCCCGGGCTTTGCTCGAGGAGGCCCGGCGGCTCTATCCTGAAGACCGGCGTTTTTCATCGTAGCCACGATGCCTGTTATGATCCCGGGCTCAGCGTCGCAGAGGCAGCTGAGCCTTTTTACGTATATTGCCGGTCGGGGCTAAAAAAGCATTGATCGAATATAATTAGCGGTGTAATTATCTCCTGTGGTTTGAAATTGATTTCAAAAATACCCAACACAGGAGTGTTACCCCATGGACGCACGTCAATGCACTGCCGCAGCGGCTTTACTTCTCGCCTGCACTTCTTCTTTTTGCTACGCCGGCCATACCGGAAAAGTCCGCTTCATTGGCACCGTTGTGGAGTCGGGATGCTGGAACAAGCCCGGCCAAAATGAATTATTCTGTTATCGCGATAAGACCGTTTCTCATTATTCCGCGGCGCACGTCAGCAGCGTTTCGCTGGATGTCAGTAATGCCGTGGTGCAAAAAACATTTCTTGATAAACAAAAGCAGCTTGAGCAGTTAACGATTAATTACTATTAAGTTTAATGACATTTAAATATCTTCAGCTCATCGGGTTGAAGATATTTATCTCGTCGGAAAATTAAGATGTTAGCAAGAAATTACATAATTTTATTATTCTTACAATCTACGACCACTTTATCGCTGCGAATTTATTGAATCACCACATATTCCTCTATACTATTCCTTATATGTTTTACGCAGAAAAGAAATAATATATGGCTAAGGTGGTTTTATTTCCGCAGATCGCTTCGTCGCTGGAGTGGTTAGAAGGGCATGGTGACACGATTCTTCAGTATGGCTGGAACGTGATTGCCGCTTGTTTTCTCTTTTTTATCGGCCGGGTTGTCTCAACTTTATTATCTAAAGGTATCGAGAAAATACTTCTGCGGCGCAGGGTAGATATTACCGTTATCCATTTCTTTGCCGCCCTGGTGCGCTATATCACGCTGGCGTTTGCGGCCATTGCCGCGCTTGGCCGTTTAGGAATAGAAACGTCCTCAATTATTGCGGTCATCGGCGCGGCGGGGCTGGCGGTGGGGCTTGCGCTGCAGGGATCGCTATCAAATTTTGCCGCTGGCGTACTGTTAGTGACGCTACGTCCTTTCCAGGCCGGAAACCTGGTGCAGATCGGCGCCATTACTGGAGTGGTAGAAACCGTACATATATTTTCTACCACCTTGCTCACCGCGGATAATAAAGATGTGGTGATCCCGAACGGCAAAATTATCGCTGACAGCATCGTTAACTATTCGCGCCATCCCTTCCGGCGTATCGATTTGATGATTAGCGTCGGCTACGATAGCCGGATTGCGGAAGTAAAGCGCGTTATTCTGGCGGTCATCGATGCTGACAGACGCATCGATCGGCAGCGTGACACCACCGTTCGTCTGGCCGAACTTGGCGCCTCGTCACTTAATTTTACCGTGCGCGTGTGGGTGAAAAACGCCCATTACTGGGATACCTATTACGATCTGCTGGAGAATATTAAAGAGGCGCTGGACGAACATCATATTGCGATTCCTTATCCGCAGATGGATATTCGCGTGGCCGGCACGGTACCGACGTTATCCTGATGGCTGAGATGATATGAATCCGAAAGCGATGGGTTGTATGGCTGTCTGTTTTCTGCTGACGGGCTGCGGCAGCGTCATGGGAAGAACCACTCTGGCGGAGGGCGAAACGTGGTATCCAGGGGTTAAAACGGATATCGCGGTGATCCGCGGTGACAGCGAGTATGATTATAATTATCTTCAGGGAACATTATGGACCCTGGATACGCCGCTGTCGTTTATTGGTGATACGCTGATGCTGCCGATTGATTATTTTCACGGCCCGTGGTCAATTCACTCCGCAAAATAAAAAATATATTATAAGATGGTGTTTATTCATTATGAGTTCTATTTTACATGTGGCCGTAATGTCACCAAATCGTTATTTCTGTTTGGGACTGAATAGCCTGCATGAACAAAAGGCGATGCCCGCTATTCAGCTGCACTTTTGTCACGATCTGAAGTCTTTAAAAGCATTAATGGAGAGCGCTACGCTCTCCGGCGTGCTAATGGAGACGTTTGGTG
Source organism: Klebsiella sp. Q11 (assembly GCF_964241505.1). Classification (NCBI taxonomy): domain Bacteria; kingdom Pseudomonadati; phylum Pseudomonadota; class Gammaproteobacteria; order Enterobacterales; family Enterobacteriaceae; genus Klebsiella; species Klebsiella sp. Q11. The sequence continues at coordinate 63,500 of NZ_CAXSXW010000019.1, read as the reverse complement.
AAGGAGAAAACATCTACGATGCGTTTGTTTTTGGCGATTATCTAAAAAAGCAGGCCAGGGACATCGCCGTGTTTGTTTTTCGCTCATTCTGGAGCAATCTTTCTGATTTGCCGCACTATGCGCGCTATCATGTTTCCTCAACTGAAGATGAAATATGGCAATATTTTACACTGATACTGAAGGGCTACCATTGTAATAATTATATCTCCCGCTGGGAGGCCCTGCTGGCCCATAAAGAGTATCAAGTTATCAGGATGCTGTGCTGCGGAAAGCAGTATCATCACATCGGGAAATCACTGGGTATTACGATTAAAACCGTGAGCACGCATAAAATCAAAGCGCTGAAAAAACTCGGCGCGCCCAGCATGTCATCTTTAATTCTACAATTTAAACGCTAATGGTCGCGCGCCGCAGGCTGCCGTGACCGGGCGTGCGTACGGCTATTCGCGGATTCCCTTATGCTGCGCATTTATCGCGTCAGCCAACGCCATCCCGCAGCAATAGCATAATCTCTTATTCTCCCTTCCTGTATTCTGCTTTCCTGTTGATGGTGTCCGTAATATATTCTCGCCAGGTTTTAATAAAAATCCATAATAGAGCAATGAAATTGCGAAGGCTCAACGTGATTCCATGTAACAAAGCAACATGTGAACTGGCTTACATTTTCAACCGCGCTCGCCATTTATAGTGAGCGCCAGTGTTAGAGGGCGTAATCAATCATCATGGCATCCATTAAAGACGTAGCGAAAAGAGCTGGGGTCTCGACGGCGACCGTGTCGCGAGTGCTCAACAATCATCCCAGCGTCGTGCCGGAAACGCGGCAGGCGGTGCGTGATGCGATGGATTATCTCTGCTATGTCCCCAGCAAGAGTTCGTTTCAGCTTAGCGGGAAATGTTCAGGGCTGATTGGTGTGGTTTTGCCTAATCTGGTGAATCCTCACTTCTGTGAACTGTTGGCGACGGTGGAAGAAGAGGCCCGGTATATCGGCAAATCGGTGATCGTTAAAACGCATCAGAATCAGCCGCAGCAGGATAAACATATTATTCAGACCTTAGTGGGCATGGGCATTGACAGCTTGCTATGGGTGCCGACAGAAGCAGAAGCCGAACTTTCAGAATGGTTAAGCATTACCCGGATCCCGGTCGCCGTTGTCACCCAGGTGTCCCGGTTCTTCAATTCCGTATCGATTAACCAGGATCGGGGGGCGGAAAGTATTGCGGAACATTTTATTCATACGGGCCATCTTTCATTTGGCTTTGTTGCCCAGGAAGGGGTGGATAGCCGTAAGGTCTCGTCGTACAGCAAAAAAATAGCGAGTCACGGTTTAAAGCTTGCTAGAGATAATTCGTTCTGGATAGCCAAAGGCGAGGGTGAAAAGATATCAGGCCATATTAGTATTCTTGATGACATTATCGAGAAACTCAGCGAGCCGACGCGAACCTGTACCTGTCTGTTAGTGTATAACGACATTGCGGCAAACTATATTATCGATGGGCTAAAAGAAAAGAGCATCTCCGTTCCTGAAGATATTGCGATTGCCAGCTTTGATAATACCCTGCTGGCGCAAACTAAAAAAATCACCAGCGTTGCACAGCCGGTAAATGAAATTGCTCACCTCGCGTTTCAGATGGTGAAACATCAACAGCAGCCGGACAGTATTGAAATGCACGAAATTGTCTCGCGGTTAATTATCCGTGAGAGCAGCGTAAAAATTAATATTACTTCCCTGTAAGGGATTTATGTTTAGAAATGGCGCGACAATTTGCGCCATGGGCTCCTTTTAACAAAAAATAGGTATATTTATGTCTGCTACCGCAATGGAAAAGCCAGGCGCTTATGAAAAGCTGGGGCTGAGGGAGAAGATCGGCTACGGCATGGGTGACGCTGGTTCAGGAATGATATGGAGCGTACTGGCGCTCTATCTGACGTGGTTTTATACCGATGTATATGGCCTGAACGCCGGGGTGGTGGGCACATTATTCCTGGTTATCCGCATCTTTGACGCTTTTAGCGATCCGCTGATGGGGGCCATCTGCGACCGCACCGTCTCGCGCTGGGGTAAATTCCGCCCATGGTTATTATGGATGGCGTTTCCGTTTGGTCTGGGCGCGGTACTGATGTTCACGACCCCAGAGCTCAGCATGAACGGCAAGATTATCTATGCCTGGGTTACCTATCTGGTCATGTCGCTGATTTATACCGCGATTAATATTCCCTATTGCTCGGTCGGCGGCGTCATTACGCTCAATCAGAAAGAGCGCATGGGCTGCCTGTCGTGGCGCTTTTTCCTTAATGGCCTGGCAACATTAATTATCTCCTCCTCTATTCTGCCGTTAACGGACTGGCTGGGTAACGGCGATCGTGCGTCCGGTTTCCAGCTAACCATGATCATTATGGGTGGTGCGGCAACGCTGATGTTCCTGTTCTGCTTTTCCAGCATTAAAGAGCGGGTGGTGTCGGTTAAGCAAAACGAGTCGTTGAAGAAAGACCTGCGGGATATTATCAAAAACGATCAGTGGCTCTTGATGATCACTATTACCTTCCTGAACGTTTTCCCGGCATTTATCCGCGGCGGCGTCACTATCTATTATGCTACTTACGTCATGAAAGAGTCGGTCGGATTTATTACCTTCTTTATGGCGCTGGGCGTGGCCTGTAATATGCTGGGCAGCGTGCTTGCCAAACCGCTGACCGATCGCTTTGATAAGCTGGCGCTGTTCCGCATTATTAATATTATTCTCGGCATTCTCTCATTTGCGCTGTGGTTTGTTGATCCGCAATCCCTGACCCCGCTGATGACGCTATTCATCATTATTAACGTTCTGCATTTAATTCAGTCTGGTCCCATTTTGTGGGCAATGATGTCCGATGTCGATGACTACGGCGACTGGAAATTTGGTAAACGCCTGACCGGCATCTCCTTCGCGGGAAACCTGTTTATGCTCAAAATGGGGCTGGCGGTCGCCGGCGCTATCGTCGCCTGGATTCTGGCGTTTACCGGCTATGTCGCGAATGAGCCGCAGCAAAATTCGCAGACCATTCAAGGCATTATCATGATGTTCTCACTGCTGCCGATGGTGAGTTATTTCATCAGCGCGTATCTGGTGCGCTACTTCAAGCTGAATAACGCGTTCCTTGAGAAAATCAAAACGGATCTTGCAAAACGTGAGCTGGAAAAAGGTCGCGGTCAACCACAGGAGGTTCAGGATGTCCCTGTCATTTAATATTAAACAAGGTCAGCGCATTGATTTGTGGCTGAAAGCGTCCGAACCGGCGGCGCAACCCCTGTTTTCTATTCGCGTGAACGGTCAGGTTGTATTTAAGATTCAGGAGGCGCCGCGCTACTTCCAGTATTTTACCTGGACCTCGTTTCAGGACGGCGTTGCCACCCTGGAGTGGCTGCCGGAATATAGCGAGATATCGCTTTGTTACACCTGGCATCCGGATTCACTGCGCGCGCGCGGCGTTACCTTTATCGCGACAGCCGGGCAGGATTTGCGCCTGATGAGCGGTCAGGATATTGCTGACGAGTATCTGCGGGAGCCGCTGCGTCCGGCATTGCATTTCTCGCCCCGTACCGGCTGGATGAACGACCCTAACGGGCTGCACTACAAGAACGGCGAGTGGCATCTGTTTTACCAGTATCATCCGCACTCCAGCCAATGGGGCCCCATGCACTGGAATCATGCGGTGAGCCGCGATCTGTATCACTGGCGGCATTATCCAGTTTTCCTCCAGCCAGAGCAGAATCTTTCGGCGCTGGGCGCGACGGGCGGCGCGTTTTCCGGCAGCGCGTATATTGATAAACAAGGAAAAACCCGCTTCTGGTATACCGAACGGCTCCCGGCTTACGATCTGTATCGCGGCTACCGGGAAGTGCAGAAAATGGCCGTTGCGCACGACGACTACGATAAGCCGGAATGGGTGAAAACCGTCTTAACCGACCTGCCTGCGGGCGTGGACTGCGATTTCCGCGATCCAAAAGTGTGGTACGAAGAGGCCGATGCCACTTTTTATATGATCCTCGGCGCGTCGGTAAACGGCGATCCGGCGATGCTGCTCTTTCACTCTGCGGATAGTGAACGCTGGACGTTCCATCATGTGCTGTATGTCGCTCCCGGCTATTTTCGCGAAAACGGCGGTCGCTGCGTCGAATGCCCGGATTTCTTCTGCCTGGATGGCGTATGGGTATTAATTATCGGCGTCGTTGGCTATACGGAGCCGACAACCGGGCGGCATAATTTGCTTTTTGCCCAGACCGGTACTTTCCGGAACGGCTATTTCACGCCGTCCGAGCAGCCGCTACAGACTTTAGATTTCGGTACGGATTTCTACGCCCTGCAAACCTGGGGCGAGGACGACCGAAGAATCGGCTTTGCCTGGTTATATAACTGGGCGACCCAGAAACCGGTGGATTCCGCTTACTCGGGGGAAATGTCGCTCCCGCGTCGCTTTCATCTCAATGCGCAGCAGCGGCTATGCATGATGCCGGAGCTGCCGCCGGAATCATTGGTCGTCAGCCGCCATGCGCTGGATGACGGTGATATCTGGGTTAATGAGAAAGGCTGTAAAGCCGGCATTGTAACCTTTATGCCTGCCGGTGGTTTCCGTTTGACGTTAACGGGCGATAGCGGTCAGCAAATCATCCTCGAACAGGAGGGTAAAAATCTGACGCTATATGAAAAAGGCCGGGACGATGGGCGTTACCGCGCGCCGGTGGCCGGCGTCAGCGACGTCACCCTGTGTTTTGATGCCGGGATTGTTGAGGTCTTCGCAAATCAGGGCAGCGTATGCGGTACGCGACGCTATTACTCATGCAGTCAGCTCACCCGGATCCAGCTCTCCGGCGCGCCGGCACAGCTTACGCAATATCGCTCGACGTATTCGCAGGAATAAGCAAAGTCAAATTTAAGCGTTGATGTTCGATTTCTTATTATCATTAGAGGCGGTTTTTCATGGTACGTAAAAATTATTATGATGTTACGCAGTGGCACGTCGGCAACCCGTATGAGGATATTGGCGAAGTCATTAACAGTATTCTCGCCGATATTAAATCCAGGCAAACGGAAACCGATATTAACGACGGGGGTAAACCGGGCGCCGCGATTTATATTCCGCCCGGCGATTATCATCTGAAGACGCAGGTCTTAATTGATATCAGTTATTTAAAAGTTATGGGTTCCGGGCATGGTTTTGTCTCCTCGAGCATTCGCTTTAATACGCCGGCGGACGAGTGGGCGAATTTGCACGATATATGGCCGGGCGGGAGCCGTATCCTGGTCGATCTCTGCCCGCAGCCCGGCGATGAAGAACACGCTGGCGCTGCATTTTACGTGAAACGCAGCGGGGCGCCGCGTATCAGTTCGGTGGCGTTCGAAAACTTCTGTATTGATGGTCTGCACTTTGTTGATGATGGGCTGGGAAACAACGACCCGGAAAATAGCTATACGAACGGCAAAACCGGCATTTATATCGCCAGCGCGCAGGACGCTTTCCGCATTACCGGGATGGGATTTATCTATCTGGAGCATGGCCTCACCGCGTACAATAGCGACGCGATGGCAATTCATAATAACTTTATCGCCGAATGCGGTAACTGTATCGAGCTGCGTGGCGCCGGGCAGGCTTCAAAAATAACCGATAACCTGATTGGCGCGGGCTACAAAGGCTATTCTATTTATGCCGAAAATTTTGGTGGGCTATTAATTTCTACCAACAATATCTTCCCGCGCGGCGCAAGCAGCGTTCATTTATCTGGCGTGGTTCGTTCTTCCATTACCAGCAATCGATTCCATTCATTTTATCCGGGAATGCTCGTTCTCGAGAACAACTGTGCGGAGAATCTGATCTCAGCAAACCATTTCTTGCGCGATCGTGAACCCTGGCCGCCGATGCAGGCCTATGATAACGGCCTGGATGATGCCTATGGCTTGCTGCATATAAACGGCAGTAATAATTCGGTTATTGCCAATCATATTTCCGAAACGATTGATGTCCAGTATCTCAAGCCGCTGGGAATAAAACCGGTCATCATCCGGCTTGTTTCCGGCAAAGGGAATTATATTGCGAATAACCATATCGTGGCGACCACGGAGACGTCAGCGGCGCAGGCGCAGTCCTCCGAAGAGGATGCCTGCTTTGCGGCGCAGGTCAGCGCTTTGCTGACGACGGCCAGGTTAAAAGAGCTCGATGCGGTTGCCGTGCAGGTAGAAAAAGAATCCGCGCAAAACACGATACTGGATAGCGGAAGCGACGATCGGGTGCTGATGGACAGGGCGGTAAACGCCTTCAGGGCCACGCCCGTTCCCGGAACGATTTAACGCTCTTCGATCTGAAGCGGTGGCCCCGCTAAACGCAGCGGGGCCGTTATGGATTTAATCGAGATAAAACACCTCTTTAAGCTCCGCGCTTACTGGACTGTTGTCCGGATTGGCAGGCATCACATCGCGCATATGCTGCCACCAGCGCTGGCACACCTCGGTCCCGGCGACGGCGTCCCAGCGCGCTTCGGATTCAATCTCCACCGTGGCAAACAGCAGATGGCGCTCTTTATCGAGATAAATCGCGTAGTGGTGCGCGCCGTGGGCTTTCAGCACCGCTTCCAGTTCCGGCCAGATGGGGTTATGACGGCGCTGATACTCTTCATGCGCGTCCGGGTTTACCTGCATCACGAAAGCTTTGCGGATCATAATGCCTCCAGATAGAGTTCGCGGACTTCATCGCGGCTGGCGGTGCGCGGATTGCACGGTGCGCACGGGTCGGCCAGCGCTTTATCCAGCCAGCCTTCAATATCGGCTTTGCTGACGCCAAGCTGGCTGAAGCCTTGCGGAATGCCGACGCGTTTGCTTAGCGCGCGGATGGCGTTGATGGCCTCCATGCTGGCCGCTTCATCGCTTATACCGCGAGTATCGACGCCCATCGCCTGCGCCACGCGCGCGAAGCGGGCAACCGCGTTCGGCCGGTTAAAGTTTTCGATGATCGGCAGCAGGATGGCGTTGCATACGCCGTGCGGCAGGTTGTGGGTAGCGCCCGGCTGATGGGCCAGCGCGTGCACCAGGCCGAGACCGGCGCTGTTAAACGCCATGCCCGCCAGATACTGGCCAAACGCCATCTGCTCGCGGGCTTCAAGATTGTGTCCGTCGTCCACGGCTTGCGGCAGCCACAGGGTGATCAGGCGAATCGCTTCCAGGGCATTGGCATCGGTCAGCGGGTGCGCGCCCACGGAAACAAAGGCTTCAACGGCGTGGGTCAGCGCGTCCATGCCGGTGGCGGCGGTAATGGACGGCGGGATATCCAGCATCACGCTGGCGTCATCGACGGCGATATCGGGAATGATATTGGGGTCGATAATCACCTCTTTTACCTGGCGCTCGGCGTCGATAATAACCGCGTTGCTGGTCATCTCCGCCGCGGTGCCGGCGGTCGTGTTGATGGCCACCAGCGGCACGCCGGCGTTTTTCACTTTGCCGACGCCGGAGTAGGCGGTCGATGGCCCCGGGTTGGCGGTGAGGATTTTTATCGCTTTGGCGGTATCAATCGGGCTGCCGCCGCCGAAGGCGATAAGGTAATCACACCCGGCCTCCCGATACGCCGCGTAGCCTTTTTGCACCAGCGCTTCCGTTGGGTTAGGGAACACCTCGTCAAACAGATGGTAAGACATCTGCTGTTCATCCAGGGCGGTAAACAGGCTGTCGAGCAGCCCCAGCTTCACCAGCTGGCCGTCGGTGACGATCAGCGCTTTGCCCCAGCGCTTACCCGCCACCAGCTTGACCATATCGCCGATTGCGCCCGCGCCGTGGAGGCTGATTTTGGGCAGTGCCAACATAAAACTCATGATAATTCTCCTTAATGTTGATTTGGGTAATCCGTTTCCCTTCACCCGCCCCCGGGTCGCGGCTGGCGCCTTACCCGGGCTACACGTACCGGTCAGATTAGGGTGAAGGGGAAATTAAATTCGTCTTCGCAGCATCATCCGCCGGGTAATAATCGGTAGCGAGATCACCACGATCAGCATCGCGCCGATGATGATCGACATCACGATCCCCGGCACGTTGAGCAGGCTCAGGCCAAACGTCACCAGCCCCATCAGGAAGGCGGCGATAATCACCCCCACCATGCTGCCGGAGCCGCCGAGAATATTGACGCCGCCGAGCACCGCCATCGTGACGACCGCCAGCTCCCAGCCCATCGCCAGCGTCGGGCGGGTGCTGCCGAGCCTTGAGGTCAGCAGGACCGCCGCCAGCCCGGCCATCAGCCCGACCAGCGCGAACAGCACCAGATTGTGGCGCTTGACGTTGATCCCGGAGAACCAGGCTCCGGTCGGGTTATTGCCGATGGCGTAGGTCCGGCGGCCAAAGTTGGTTTTATGCAGCAGGAAGGTAAAGGCGGCGGCGAGGAGGATAAACAGCGCGAACTCAAAAGAGAGCGCCCCCCACACGTAGCCCTGGCCGAACCAGGCGAAGCTGTCCGGGTAGTGATTGAGCGCCTTGTCGCCCAGCAGAATGTAGGTTATTCCGCGATACAGGCTCATGGTGCCGATGGTGATCACAATCGACGACAGGTTAAAGCGCGTCACCAGGATACCGTTGAACAGGCCGCACAGCAGCCCCACGCCCAGCCCGACGGCCACCAGCAGCGGCGTATCCATACCCGCCGCCGCGCAGAAGCCCATCGCCGTTGAGCTCAGCGCCATCGTCGAGGCTACCGAAAGGTCGATCTCTCTGGCGATAATCAGCATCGCCATCGGCAGCACGATGATCGCTTTTTCGGTAAAGTTAAACGTGGCGTCCGACAGGTTCCAGATATTAAGGAACCAGGGTGACGCCAGGGCGTTAACCGCGAATACCGCCAGGGTTACCGCCAGCAGAAACCCTTCCCAGCACAGCAAGCGGCGCAGCGGGGACGGCGCGGCCGGGGCGCTTTTCATCTCTTCAGACATCATTATTTTGCTCATGATTTCACCGCCTGTTTCTGCCGCGCCAGCGCCGCGTTGCGCAGGATTAATCGTCCGCTACCTTTATTACCGCGTTCGTTAAGCAGCACCGCAATGACGATCACCGCGCCGGAAATGGCCATTTGCCAGAACGGCGAAATGCCAATCACCGGCAGCGCGTTATTGATAACGCCGAGGAACAGCGCGCCGCACAGGCAGCCGAGCACGCGACCGGTTCCGCCCATGGTGCTGATGCCGCCGATGACGCAGGCGGCGACCACCTGCAGTTCAAAACCGTTGGCGACATCGACATAGGCGACGGCGAAGCGCGAGATCCACAGATAGCCGCAGAACCCGGCCAGCGCGCCGGAGAGGCAGAAGCTGACAAACTGCATTTTCCCGGCGTTAATCCCGGTGTAGTACGCCGCCGTCGCGTTGCCGCCCGCGGTGTACAAGGCCCGGCCGGTGCGGCTGTAGCGGAGGAAATAGCCCACCAGCAGCAGCGCGGCGATGGCGCACCAGCTCAGCAGCGGCAGCCCCAGCAGCGAGGCGCGCGGCAGGCCGAGAAAATCGGCGCTCATCTGGTGCGAGTTAACCCAGCCGCCGTCGGAAAGCAGGAAGATAATCCCGCGATAAATACTCATGGTGCCCAGCGTGACCACGATGGCCGGAATGCCGAGCCGCCAGACCAGCAGGCCGTTAATCATCCCCATCAGCAGGCCAAGCAGGGTCGCCAGCGCCAGCAGCGCCGCCACCGGGATACCCGGATAGTGGGCGTTGAGCAGCGCGACGATCATCCCGGTCAGCGCCAGATTGGCGGCCATCGACAGATCGATGCCTTTGGTGAGCAGTACCATCATCTGGCCGAGGGCGAGGACGATCAGAATGGCGGTGTCGTTAAACATCTCCACCAGATTGCCCGGCGAGACGAACGACGGCGCCCGGCTGCCGATAGCGCCGATCAGCAAAACGATCACCGCCGCCAGCAGCGCTTCGCGGTGTTTAAGCAACTGTTTACCCATTACGCTGCCTCCCGACCGGCGCCGCTGGCAGCGCTGACGATGGTTTCCGCCGTCGCTTCACCGGCGCGATACTCGGCCACCATCAGCCCTTCGTGCATCACGATAATCCGGTCGGCCATGCCCATCACTTCCGGCAGCTCCGAAGAGACCATAATGACCGCCAGCCCCTGGCTGACCAGCTCGGACATAAACTGGTGCACCGCCGCTTTGGAGCCGATATCGATGCCTTTGGTCGGTTCGTCGAGGATAATCACCTCGGGATGGGTCGCCAGCCATTTGCCGATCACCACTTTTTGCTGATTGCCGCCGGAAAGGGTTTCCACCGCCAGCCGCCAGCTAAAGGCCTTAACCTGCAGGCGCGAGGCGTACTCGTCCGCCAGCCGCCATTCGCGGGCGTCGTTAAGCACGCCGCCGGGGTTCAGTTTGCTGAGCTGCGGCAGGCTGATGTTCTGGGCGATCGGCAGGGCGATAATTGCTCCCTGCTTCTGCCGCTCTTCCGGCACGCAGACGATACCGGCGCCGATCGCGTCGGCCGGCTGGCGAAAGCGCATCGGTTTTCCCTTCAGCACGATATCGCCGGAAGAGGGATGCGAGACTCCGGAGAGCGCCTGCATCAGCTCGGTGCGCCCGGCGCCCACCAGCCCGTAAAAGCCAAGGATCTCCCCTTTGCGCAGGCTGAAGCTGATATGGGCGAACTCGGTGGGGTGGCAGAGGTCTTTCACCTCCAGCACCGTTTCCCCTGGGATACAATCGACTTTCGGGTAGGTTTGGGTAATCGCGCGGCCCACCATCATCGCCACCATCCGCTCTTCGGTGATGTCGTTGATCGCACCGGAGCTGACGTACACGCCGTCGCGCAGAATGGTGTAGTAGTCCGCCAGCTCGAAAATCTCATCGAACTTATGCGAAATAAACAGGATCGCTTTGCCGTCCTGCTTCAAGCGCTCAACGATCTGATAAAACTCCAGAATTTCATGCTGCGAGAGCGCGGCGGTCGGCTCATCGAGGATTACCACCTGAGCTTCAAAGGAGAGCGCCCGGGCGATGGCGACCATATGGCGCTGGGCGATACTGAGGGTTTTCAGCGTCGCGCGCGGGTCAATCTGTACCTCGAGGCGGGTGAGAATTTCGCTGGCTTTGCGGTGCATGGCGGGCCAGTCGAGCTTCTTCAGCAGGCCGCGATGCAGATACTGGCCGACAAAGATATTTTCGGTGACCGAGAGTTCGTCGAACAGCACGGTTTCCTGATGAATCGCGGTGATCCCGACCTTATGCGCCGACTCCGGGTTCGGCAGTTGGATAGGGATCGCTTTATAGAGAATCTCGCCCTCTTCGGGCTGATAAATGCCGGTCATCACTTTGACCAGCGTCGATTTCCCCGCGCCGTTTTCGCCGATTAAAGCGGTCACTTTGCCGGGCCAGAGATCGAGCTGTACGTTTTCAAGGGCGCGCACACCGGGAAAAATCTTGGTGATGCCCTTCAGCGACAGCAGTGGGGTGGATGCTGACATGATAGTTCTCCGTAAAATCACCCCTCACCCTAACCCTCTCCCCAAAGGGGCGAGGGAACCGTTCAGTGCTCGCTGGCAGCAGTGCGCAGAGGGCCTGACTTTCTCCCTCTCTTTTTGGAAGAGGGCCGGAGTGAGGAAACAGGGTTAGAAAATTTTCGAGAACTTATCGATGTTGCTCGCATCGTAGACGAACGGTTCGGCCATCGCGCCGCTACCGTCGGCGTCCAGCTTCACTTTGCCCAGCTTGCCCATATTGGCTTCGGTTTTGGTCGCCGTGCCTTTGACTAAATCGTCGGCCAGATACGTGGCGGCGTAGCCAAGGTCAATCGGGTTCCAGATGGCGAAGCTTTTGCTGGCGCCGGACTTAATCGCCCCCGCCATTTCCGACGGCAGCCCCAGCCCGGTGACGTAGACCTTGCCAATTTTTCCCTGATCTTTCACCGCCTGCGCGGCGGCCACGATCCCCACCGACGAAGGCGAAACAATCACTTTCAGGTCAGGGTATGACTTCAGCAGGCCCACCGCTTCGCGGTAGCTTTTATCCGACAGATCGTCACCGTAGGCCACGGTCACCAGATTGACGGACGGATACTGCGGCAGCACCTTTTTCATCTCCTCAATCCAGATGTTCTGGTTGGTGGAGGTTGGGGTGGCGCTTAAAATCGCCACATCGCCTTTTTCCACGTTCAGCGCCTTCAGCGCATCGGCGGCGAGCTTAACGTTGGTTTCGCCAATCAGCGCGTTATTGGACGGGTTAAGATGGATCTGGCGGCCCGCCGGCGCGACGCCGGAGTCCCAGGAGACCACCTTAATGCCGCGCTGCATCGCTTTTTTCAGTACCGGCACCACGGCGTCGGGATCGTTAGCGGAAATGGCGATCGCATCCACCCCCTGGGCGATCAAACCATTCAGCACTTCGATCTGCGCTTCGGCGGTGGTGGTGGTCGGGCCGGTATAGATCACTTTGACATCGCCTAACTCTTTGGCCGCTTCCTGCGCGCCGACGTTCGCTGCTTCGAAGAATCCATTTCCCAATGATTTCGCCACGAGGGCGATTTTGACTTCGGCTAAAGCGGAACCGGACAACGCCAGGATGGCAACGGTGAGGATCAAGCTTGTGTTTGTTTTCATTGCTTTTACTCCACATGAGTTAGTTTGTAGGGTTTGCAGGTGATTTTTTCGCCCCGTCTCGGTGAGCGGGGCGCGATGTTGTTATGGATAAAGGTCTAACGCGGACTGCAGGGGTTGAACGTTGAAGCGTTTGCCAAGGGCGACCAGCTCTTCGCGGGTGATGGTTTGTTTCATCCCGCCCATTGAGTAAACTTTCACCAGCACCTCGGCGGATTTCTCAGCGGTATCGATCAGGCCGAAAGTTTCGTCCAGATTGGGGCCGCTGCCGAAAACGCCGTGGAACGGCCACAGCACCAGCGAGTGTTTCTGCATCGCCTCGGCGGTGGCCTGGCCGATTTCGTCGGTGCCCGGCACCATCCACGGCAGGATGCCGACGCCGTCCGGGAAGACCACCAGGCATTCGGTACTCCCTTCCCACAGCTTGCGGGTAAACAGATCGCTGTTGTTCTCCAGCACGTAGGTCAGGGCGATCAGATTGGTGGCGTGGCAGTGCATGATCACCCGGTCTTTACCGTTGGTCAGCCGGATGCGCTCGCTGTGCGACAGGAAGTGCGCCGGCAGCTCGGATGTTGGCACCGCATCGTTGGTCAGGCCCCAAAGAATATGGTATCCCGCGCCGTCGCTGTCGACTTTCACCACCCCGAGGTTCGCCGCCGGGTCGAGCTGGACGTTACGGAAGAATTTACCGGAACCGGTGACGATAAACGGCTGGTTAGCCAGCGTCGGCATCGGCTGGCTCAGGGCGATATAGCGCGGTTTGGCGTGGAAATCCGCCGCGTAGGGTTCGATATCCGCTTCGTCGAGGCGCAGCGTCAGGTTGCCGCCGTTGCGCTCGTCCCAGCCTTTCAGCCAGGCGTCAGAAGTGGCTTTAATCATGCCCTGGACGAACCAGGCGTCGATAATGGTCTGCATAGTCTTGTCTTTCCTGTTGATTCGGCGCGGGGTTGGCCCCTCGCCCTGAATATGTGCGAGCCCCCGGATTGCGCCGTAAACGGCTTATCCGGGCTACCGGTTTGTAGCCCGGCCGCGACCCGGGGAACGTCCGGGTTTTACCCGCGCTGGCTCAGAACCGCATTCTCATAAGCGCGTACGTTATCCAGCCACTGGCTGCCTGCCGGCGTATCGTGACGCTGACAGTACATCTCCCAGATGGCCTGCCACGGCAGGCACTTCTGCTCTTCCAGCAGCGCCAGACGGGCGGTGTAGTCGCCGTCGACTTCCAGCTGACGCAGCTGGGCGGTCGGTTCCAGCAGGGCGCGCAGCAGGGCTTTCTTCATATTGCGCGTGCCAATCACCCACGCCGCGATGCGGTTAATCGAAGCGTCGAAGAAATCGAGACCGATATGCACGCGGTCGAACAGATCGTGACGGATGATTTCGCTGGCGATGGCCTGGGTTTCGTCATCCAGCAGCACCACGTGGTCGCTGTCCCAGCGTACCGGACGGCTGACGTGCAGCAGCAGGCGCGGGATATAGAGCATGGCGGCGGAGATTTTGTCGGAGATGACCTCCGTCGGGTGGAAGTGGCCGGCATCCAGGCACAGGGCGGTCTGGCGGCTGGTGGCGTAGCCCATATAGAACTCATTGGAGCCGACGGTGTAGCTTTCCGCGCCGATACCGAACAGTTTGCTCTCGACGGCATCAATGTGGTGCGCCGGGTCCAGCTTCTCGCTGATCACTTCATCGAGCGCGTTCAGCAGGCGCTGGCGCGGCGCGAAGCGGTCAACGGTAATATCCTTCATGCCGTCCGGGATCCAGATATTCATTACCGACGGCGTGCCCAGCTGCTCGCCGAAGTAAGCGGAAATACGGCGGCTGGCCTTGCAGTGATCGATCCAGAACTGGCGGATTTCATCGTTGGCGTGCGACAGCGTAAAGCCGTCAGCGCTCAGCGGATGCGAGAAGCAGGAGGGGTTAAAATCGAGCCCCAGCTTGTTGGCTTTCGCCCACTCAACCCAGTTTTTAAAGTGCTCCGGCTTAATTTCATTGCGCGGCACCGGCGCGTCGGATTCGAGATAGAGCGCGTGCAGGTTCAGGCGTTTTGGCCCGGGGATCAGGCTCAGCGCCTGCTCAAGGTCGGCGCGCAGCTCGCTGGCGTTACGCGCTTTACCCGGGTAGTTGCCGGTGGCCTGAATACCGCCGGTCAGGCTTCCTTCCGGGTTTTCGAAACCGACGACGTCATCGCCCTGCCAGCAGTGCATGGAAACGGGCAGGCGATCCAGCTGGCGCAAGGCCTCCTCGACGTCCACGCCGACGCTGGCGTAGCGCTGTTTGGCAATTTCCCAGGCTTGTTCAAGTTGAGTGGTCATGCGCAAAGCTCCTTGGTCTGTTGTGGCTGAAACTGCGCGACGAAGCGGGCAATTTCACTTTCAGGATTGGGGGTAAAGGTGGTGAGGGCGTAGTTTTGCCGCACCACCTGACGGAATTCATCGACGTTGTGCAGCTCGTCCAGGGTCATCAGCTGAATGCCGATATTGCCCAGGGTGGAGGCCTCAATCGGGCCGGCGGTCACGGTGATGCCGCAGGCGTCGGCGCACAGCTGGTTGAGCAGTTCGTTCTGGCAGCCGCCGCCGACAATATGCAGCTGGCTGAACGGCTGACCGCGCAGCGCCGCCAGCTCGTTAAGCACCCGGGCATAGAGCAGCGCCAGGCTGTCAAAAATACAGCGCGCCAGCTCGGCGTCGGTATCGGGAACCGGCTGCCCGGCTTCGCGGCAGGCGGCCTGGATTTCCGCGCTCATGTTGTCCGGGTTGATAAAGCGGTCATCGTTGCAGTCAATGACGAAGCGGCAGGCCGGAAGCGCAGCGGTACGCGCGATCAGCGCCGGCAGGTCGCCGACGTTTTGCTCCTTGAGCACCCGCTGCAGCAGCCACAGGCCCATAATATTTTTCAGCACCCGATAGCGGCCTTCGGCACCGCCTTCGTTGGTGATATTGGCCCTTAGCGCCGCATCGCTGGTGCAGGGGGTTTTGCTTTCAAAGCCCATCAGCGACCAGGTGCCGGAAGAGAGATACGCGGCGTTTTTGCTGGCCAGCGGCGAGGCGATAACCGCGCTGGCGGTATCGTGGCTGGCGACGGCGACCACCGGGATGTTATTGCCCTGCGGGCAAATCCAGTGGCCAATAACGTTGCCGGGATGGGTCGGCGTACCGAACCATTCGCGCGGCGCGCCGCTCCAGTTCAGCAGATCTTCGTCCCAGCTATCGCTGTTGATGTTGACCAGCTGCGTGGTGGTGGCGTTGGTGTATTCCCAGTTCATGTTGCCGGTCAGGCGGAAGCTAAAGTAGTCCGGGATCAGCAGCGCGTGCGCGGCCTGGCTGACCAGCTCCGGCTGCTGTTCAACCAGCGCGCGCAGCTGATAAAGGGTATTAAACGGCAGAAACTGAATACCGCTGCGGCGGTAGATCTCCGCCCGGCCCAGCTGCTCTTCGGCATGGCGCATCAGGCCCTGGGTGCGGGAGTCGCGATAGGAAACCGGCAGGCCGACGCGCTGACCCGCTTTATCCAGCAGGACATAATCCACGCCCCAGGTATCGATGCCGATGCTGTCGATCAGGATGCCCTGTTCGCAGACCTTCTCCAGACCGCGGCGAATTTCCCCTTCCAGGCTATCGAGATCCCAGCAGTCGAAGCCATCCACCTTTTGCAGGCTATTGGTAAAACGGTGAATTTCACGCAGCGCCAGCGTTTGCTGGCCGGGCTGATAACCGGCGAGCATCACCCGCCCGCTGGAGGCGCCTAAATCGACGGCGACACAATGACGAAAACTCATGGGAAGATCCTTGTGAAAATCATTGCATACAGTCTAAAAAAGTCGCGTCGGGCTCACCTTCTTGTTACTGACAGGGAAAATTGGCCGCTGGCAAGAAAGCAAAGGTGACCGTGAGGGAGGTCACAGTTTCGTTTTCTCCGCGCTGGGGTGAGGGATGTGATGTTGTCCGCAGTTCCCGATCTTTCCCGTCATTTCTTGAAAAAGCGGCAGGCTTTACGAATTTTGCGGTCAAAAATTGAAGGCCGGATCGCCGACCCTTAATTACTATTTGCTCCACTGATTGATAACTTTTCTCATCTCGAGGAGCGGCTATGACTATGTTGCACAGTGTGGATTTCTTTAAGTCCGGCGTTTCAGCTGTCGCCATTGAGCCGCGGCTCCCGCAATCCGCTTTTCCTGAGCATCACCATGATTTTCATGAGATTGTTATTGTGGAGCACGGCACCGGGATTCACGTTTTCAACGGCCAGCCCTACACCATCAGCGGCGGCTCGGTCTGCTTTATCCGCGATCACGATCGCCATCTCTACGAGCACACGGATAATTTATGCCTGACTAACGTGCTCTATCGCGCGCCGGACGCGTTTCGCTTTTTGTCCGGCCTGAACGCGCTGTTGCCGCAGGAGCAGGAAGGGAACTACCTCTCGCACTGGCGGGTGAATCAGAATGCGTTGCAGCAGGTGCGCCAGATTGTGGAGCAGATGGAGAACGTTGGCGCGGATGCGGATATGCACGCCATCGCCAGCCGCGAGATTTTATTTATGCAGCTGCTGGTGCACCTGCGTAAAAGCAGCCTCGCCGAAGGGGCCGCCAACAACGACGCGCGGCTCAACCATTTAATGGCCTGGCTGGAAGACCATTTTGCCGAAGATATCTGCTGGGAAGAGGTGGCGGCGCGCTTTTCGCTCTCCTTGCGAACCCTGCACCGTCAGTTAAAACAGCAAACCGGGCTGACGCCGCAGCGCTATCTGAATCGGGTGCGGTTGATGAAAGCGCGCCATCTGCTGCGCCATAGCGATGACAGCGTGACCGATATCGCCTATCGCTGCGGATTCGGCGACAGTAACCACTTTTCGACGCTTTTCCGCCGCGAGTTTGACTGGTCTCCGCGCGATATTCGCCAGGGGCGCGACGCCATTCTTCAGTAACGGGAGAGCAGTCAACGTTTTGACAGACATAAACGCGAATAATGAAACGTTATTCGCGTCCGGAGTTGATGTCGTGGCAGGTCAGCTGATTCTTCGCAAAGATGAATTTTTTGCCTCTCCCGCTCAGGCGGTGGCGGTGGCGGATCGCTATCCGCAAAACGTCTTCGCCGAGCACACCCATGAGTTCTGCGAACTGGTGCTGGTGTGGCGGGGTAACGGCCTGCACGTCCTGAACGATCGCCCGTGGCGCATTACCCGCGGCGATCTGTTCTATATCCGCGCGGAAGATAAACACTCCTACGCCTCGGTGAACGATCTCGTCCTGCAAAACGTCATTTATTGCCCGGACCGGCTGCGGCTTAACTTTGACTGGGCGGCGCACATTCCCGGCCTGTTCGGCACCCCGTGGGTTCCGCACTGGCGGATTGGCAGCAGCGGCATGGCTCAGGTCAGGCAGGTGATTACCCAGCTGGAGCATGAAAGCAGCCGCAGCGATGCGCAGGCCAATAATATGGCCGAACTGCTGTTTGCGCAGCTGGCGCTTATTCTTCAGCGCTATCGCTACGCCACCGATAATCTGGCGGCAACCCAAAGCGAAGCGCTGCTCGATAAGCTGCTCACCGAGCTGGCGGGCAGCCTCAATCGTCCTTTCTTTCTTGACCGTTTTTGCGAGCGCGAAGGGTGCAGCGAACGCGCGCTGCGCCAGCAGTTTCGTCAGCAGACGGGGATGACCATCAACCACTACCTGCGCCAGCTGCGCATCTGTCACGCGCAGTATCTGCTGCAGCATACCGAACGGCTGATTGGCGAAGTGGCGATGCAGTGCGGGTTTGAAGACAGCAACTACTTTTCGGTGGTGTTTAACCGCGAGATAGGCATGACGCCGGGGCAGTGGCGGCAGCGCAGTCGCACCGCCGCCTGACGACGCTAGTTCGCCATTCCCAGACCAACGATATTGGCGGCGATAATAATCACCACGCAGCCGAGGCTGAGGACGCCCACCGGACGACGACCGGCGTTGTTCCACTCTTTCAGTATCAGACCCACCAGGCCGCCGCACAGCACGTAGAAGCTCATATGCAGCATCCAGCTCATGTAGTCGTACTGCGCCGGAATGCTGGCGTGGCCCCAGGCGTAGAAAAAGAACTGCAGATACCACATCAGGCCGCCTAACGCCGAAAGCAGGATATTGCTGATGATGAGCGGTTTTGCCAGCGAGAAGTCGGCTTTTATCGACAGGTTTTTTACTTTTGCCAGACGGATAAAGCAGAAGCCGAGGTTGACCAGCGCGCCGCCGCCCATGATCACCACATAGCTTGGCAGCGCGGTGTAGAGCGGATCAACGCCGAGCGCGGCGGCGGCTTCATGCATCGGCTTGGCGGCGTTCATGGCGAACGACATACCGGCCGAGAAGATGCCGCACATCACCGCCAGCAGCAGCCCCTTTTTCAGGTTGAAGTCTTCGGCTTTGATGCCCATTTTGCGCTCTTTCAGCTGGCCTGCGCGGGTGACGATACCCACGCCAATCACCGCGACCAGCACGCCGAGCAGCGTCATCTGGCCGCCTTTAGTGTTAATGAGAACATCAAACTGACCGTTAAGAATCGGCGTCATTAACGTGCCGACAATCAGCGTGATACCAATGGCGATGCCGATCCCCATCGACATCCCCAGGTAACGCATCGTCAGGCCGTAGTTGATATTACCGATACCCCACATGGCGCCGAACAGGAAAACGGGCAGCAGAGTGGAGGCGTTAAAAGAGCCGTAATAGGCCCAGAAATCGGGCAGCAGCATGGCGCTGATGGCCCAGGGGAGGATCAGCCAGGAGACAATACCGCCGATAGACCACATGGTTTCCCAGGACCAATGTTTAACTTTCTTGAACGGGGCATAGAAACAGGCTGCACTGGCTGCACCTATCAAATGCCAAAAAATACCCATCGTAATCGCGTGATTCATTGATTTTATCCTCATCTATTTTTTATCGGATAAATCTTCTTCCGACCCGATGAGTGTAAAAATCGGTCAGTTTTTCCGCCTTTAAGCTGTTGCCACCCGAAGCCTGAACCTGGCAACCAAAAACTTAATTAGTTGTTCTGTATCACAAAACGACATCTATTACCCGTTGTTATAACCTTATTAAAAATACGGCATTGATAAGCGTTTTCAATATCATTTAATTAACTATAATGAACCAACTGCTTACGCGGCATTAACACTTTCCGCCGCTCGACAATAATGGAGATGATTATGAGTTATACACTGCCTGCCCTGCCGTACGCTTATGACGCCCTGGAACCGCATTTTGACAAGCAGACGATGGAAATCCATCACACTAAACACCACCAGACCTACGTAAATAACGCTAACGCAGCGCTGGAAAGCCTGCCTGAATTCGCGAGCCTGTCCGCAGAAGAGCTGATTACCAAACTGGATCAGCTGCCGGCAGACAAAAAAACCGTGCTGCGTAACAACGCAGGCGGCCACGCTAACCACAGCCTGTTCTGGAAAGGCCTGAAAACCGGTACCACCCTGCAGGGCGACCTGAAAGCGGCTATCGAGCGTGATTTCGGTTCCGTTGACAACTTCAAAGCGGAATTTGAAAAAGCGGCTGCTACCCGTTTCGGCTCCGGCTGGGCGTGGCTGGTGCTGAAAGGCGACAAGCTGGCGGTGGTTTCAACCGCTAACCAGGACTCCCCGCTGATGGGCGAAGCGATCTCCGGCGCTTCCGGCTTCCCGATTATCGGCCTGGACGTGTGGGAACACGCTTACTACCTGAAATTCCAGAACCGCCGCCCGGACTACATCAAAGCGTTCTGGGACGTGGTGAACTGGGACGAAGCCGCAGCGCGTTTTGCCGCCAAAAAATAAGGTTGCATTGTGCTGAGCGAGAAGCGAGTCTGATGACTCGCTTTTTTTATATCCGCAGCAAAGGAGCAGCGATGCACTATCCGGTGAATGTCTTTGTGGGCAAGGTAAGGGATTATGACGGCAGCCGTCCAAGCGCCATCGGTAAAATTCAGGTCGATGGTGAACTGACCCTTGGCGATTTGGGGCTGGAGGGCGATGAGCAGGCGGAGAAGAAAATTCACGGCGGGCCGGACCGCGCGCTGTGCCACTATCCCCGTGAACACTACGCCCACTGGGCCCGTGAGCTTCCGCAGCAGGCGGATCTTTTCTGCGCCCCGGCGTTTGGCGAAAATCTCTCGACCGAAGGGCTGACCGAAAAAAACGTCTACATTGGCGATATCTTCCGCTGGGGAGAAGCGCTGATTCAGGTCACCCAGCCGCGATCGCCGTGCTTCAAGCTCAACTATCACTTTGCCGTCAGCGATATGGCGCAGCTTATGCAAAACAGCGGCAAAACCGGCTGGCTGTATCGGGTGGTGGCGGGCGGGCAGGTGTCCAGCGATGCGCCGCTGGCGCTGGTTTCCCGGCTCAGCGACGTGAGCGTTCACGAAGCGGGCGCCATCGCCTGGCAGATGCCGTTTGATGATGAGCAGTACCACCGTCTGCTCTCCGCGGCGGGGCTGTCGGTAAGCTGGAGCCGTACCATGCAGAAACGGCGCCTGAGCGGGACGATCGAAAATAATTCGCGGAGATTGTGGGGAAAATAGCGCTTCCGTGCGCGTTCCCGGATGGCGGCGCGTTGCGCCTTATCCGGGCTACCCGTTTCGAACCCGGCCCGGCGAAGCCAGGTCGGGGGGATCAGGTGCGCTTGTACAGCGGCAGCCAGAGGGTTAAGCGCAGGCCGCCCAGCGGGCTGTCGTCGGCTTTCACCCAACCGCGATGCTGTTGAATCGCCGCCTCGACAATCGCCAGCCCCAGGCCGGTACCGCCAGACTCGCGGTCGCGCGCCTCATCGGTACGGTAGAACGGGCGGAAAATCTGCTCGCGATCCTCCGGACTCACGCCCGGGCCGTCATCATCGACGTTCACCGTGATGCCGTCTTTATCCACTGAGAAGCTTACCGAAATTTTAGTATGCGAGTAGCGCAGCGCGTTACGCACGATATTCTCCAGCGCGCTTTCCAGCGCATTGGGGTTACCGTACAGCGGCCACGGCCCCGGCGGATACTCGACGGTGAACGATTTCCCCATCTGTTCGGCTTCAAAGGCGGCGTTATCCAGCACCTCGCCCCACAGCTGGTTGGCTTTCACCGTTTCGCTGACCAGCGCGGTTTTCGCCTGATTGCGCGACATCACCAGCAGGTCGTTGATCATGCTATCCAGCCGGTGCGCTTCCATCTCAATACGCTCCAGCTCTTTGCTTTCCCCGCTGCGGCGGCGCAGCAATGCGGTGCCTAACTGCAGGCGGGTCAGCGGCGTGCGTAGTTCGTGCGAGATATCGGACAGCAGACGATGCTGGCTGGACATCATGCGCTCCAGCGCGGTCACCATCTGGTTAAAACTGGTCCCGGCGGCTAAAAACTCCTGCGGACCGGCTTCCAGCTCCGGATGCTGACGCAGGTTGCCCTGGGCGACTTCATCGGCGGCATTTTTGAGCTTACGCGCGGGTTTCGCCAGGCTCCACGCCAGCCATAGCAGCAGCGGGGCGCTGACTAACATCGTGACGATCAGCAGCAGTAGCGGCCGGTCGAACAGCAGATTGATGAAGTCTGATTGTGACGTATTGGCAGGACGAATCAGATAGAGCTGGTAGTTATCTTCTCCATCCCTGACGGAAAAAGGCCCGACCATTTCCAGACGACCATAGCGCTTTTTCTGCGGATGGTCGGCGTTATCCGCCTGGCCGATAAAGTTGCGGATAATCTGCATTTCGTTGCGTTCGGCACCGATAACGCGACCTTCGCTGGTGACCAGCAGCAAACGCTGGCCCGGCGGAGCCCACTTATCGATGGCGCGAAACAGACGACGCCACCACATCAGGTCGTTTGGCGGATCGTTCGCCAGTTCGGCCTCGACGTGCTGTTCAATCATGATGCCCTGACGTTGCTCGCTCTCCAGCAGCTCGGTCATCTGGCGCGAGTCCAGCTTAGGCAGCATCAGAACCAGCATCAACACCAGCGCCAGCGTGAGCCAGAAAATAGCGAAGATGCGTGCGGTTAAACTTCCAATCATGAAGCCGATACCATCAGATAGCCGCGTCCGCGCAGGGTTTTAAACCACGGATGGCCGTCTTTGCGCTCCGGCAGCTTGCGCCGCAGGTTGGAGATGTGCATATCGATCGCGCGATCGAATGGCGTCAGGCGTTTACCCAGCACTTCCTGGCTAAGATGCTCACGCGATACCACCTGGCCAAGATGCTGCGCCAGAAGATAGAGCAAGGTGAACTCGGTGCCGGTCAGCTCGAGGGTCAGACCATCGAAGCTGGCTTCCTGGCGGCCGGGGTTAAGGCTTAGCGCATCCACTTCCAGCGTCGGTGAACCGGCTTCGGTTGTCTGCTGCTGCTCGCTCCAGTGCGACCGGCGCAGAATCGCGCGTATACGCGCCACCAGCTCACGATCGTTGAACGGTTTAGGCAAATAATCGTCCGCGCCCAGCTCGAGGCCGAGAACGCGATCCAGCTCGCTCCCGCGGGCCGTTAGCATGATAACCGGGGTCTGGTGTGTCTGACGCAACTCTTTGAGCGTGTCGATACCGTTTTTCTTCGGCATCATCACATCAAGCAAAAGTAAATCGATGCTGTCGTCCAGAAGGGCCAGCGCCTGTTCCCCATCATGGGCGACGAGCACATTAAAACCTTCCATATCGAGCAGCTCTTTTAACAGGGAGGTGAGCTCCCGGTCATCATCTACTAACAGGATTTTATTCATTGTTTAAATACCTCCGAGGCAGAAATTACGTCATCAAGGCTCGCTAATCCATGACTTTACGTTGTTTTACACCCCCTGACGCATGTTTGCAGCCTGCATCGTAAACTCTCTCTCGTTGAATCGCGACACAAACGTTTTGGGAGTATGTGATGCGCAATGTTATCGCTGCCGTCATGGCCTCAACGCTGGCGCTAAGTGCATATAGCCAAGCCGCTGAAGTCGTCACCAGCGTTAACTGGCTTCCCGGAGACGAAGGGGTCCAGCGCAGCAGCCAGAGCCATATGTTTGACGGCATAAGTTTAACTGAACACCAACGGCAACAGTTACGAGATCTTATGCAGCGGGCACGCCACGACAGGCCACCCGTTAATGTTAGCGAAATGGAGACAATGCATCGCCTTGTCACCGCAGAAAATTTTGATGAAAACGCTGTACGCGCTCAGGCAGATAAGATGGCGCAGGAACAGGTTGCCCGCCAGGTTGAAATGGCAAAAGTTCGCAACCAGATGTATCACCTGCTAACGCCAGAGCAGCAAGCGGTTTTAAACGCTAAGCACCAGCAACGAATGAACCAGTTGCGTGAGGTAGCACGGATGCAAAAAGGCTCAGCGATGATGCTTTCGAGTAGTAGCAATACCCTGCAACCCCAGTAACAACCCTGTTTTCCTTGCCATAGACACCATCCCTGTCTTCCCCCACATGATGTGGGGGTTTTTTTTGCCCGTTATTCAGCGCCCTCCTGGCTCCCCGTCCCGGTAAAAGATCGGGTTATACTAAGCGCATCGCGAAGTAAGGAGCGTTTATGAATCAATCTTATGGGCAGCTGGTGAGCCGCGCGGCGATTGCGGCGACGGTGATGGCCTCTGCGTTACTTTTGATCAAGATTTTTGCATGGTGGTATACCGGGTCTGTGAGTATTCTGGCGGCGCTGGTTGATTCACTGGTGGATATCGCCGCCTCGTTGACCAACCTGCTGGTGGTGCGTTATTCGCTGCAGCCTGCCGATGAAGAACATACCTTTGGCCATGGTAAAGCGGAATCGCTGGCCGCGCTGGCGCAAAGTATGTTTGTCTCCGGCTCGGCGCTGTTTCTGTTCTTGACCGGTATTGATCATCTCGTTCGTCCTGAGCCGATGAATGCGGCGGGCGTAGGGATGGTGGTGACGCTGATTGCGCTGGTCAGCACGCTGCTGCTGGTCACGTTCCAGCGCTGGGTAGTAAGAAAAACACAAAGTCAGGCGGTACGGGCGGATATGCTTCATTATCAGTCTGATGTTATGATGAACGGCGCAATTCTGGTGGCGCTAGCCCTCTCCTGGTACGGCTGGCACCGTGCTGATGCGCTGTTTGCATTAGGTATAGGCGTCTATATTTTATATAGCGCGCTGCGCATGGCTTATGACGCCGTTCAGTCGTTGTTAGACCGCGCGCTTCCTGATGAGGAACGCCAGGAAATTATCAATATCGTGACCGCGTGGCCAGGCGTCAGCGGGGCGCACGATCTACGAACGCGGCAGTCAGGGCCGACTCGCTTTATTCAGATTCATTTGGAAATGGAAGATAACCTCCCGCTGGTTCAGGCACACGTGATTGCCGACCAGGTGGAGCAGGCGCTGTTGCTCCGTTTTCCCGGGTCCGATGTCATTATCCACCAGGACCCCTGCTCTGTGGTGCCGTTAGGGCGGCAGGGTGTTTTATGATCTTTAGGTTATAGTCTGTAAACTCGATGTAAAAGTGTGGGGCGGATCGGCATTTTTTGTATAAATTACCGCCATTTGGTCTGACCTGAATCAATTCAGCCAGAAGCGTTTGATATACTATTGCAATTATCGTTGTGCACTCCTCGTGAGGGGCGCTTCAGGCAACAGGATTATTTTTTGCTTCCTAAGTTCAGAGGTAGTCATGATTAAGAAAATCGGTGTGTTGACAAGTGGCGGTGATGCCCCGGGCATGAACGCAGCAATTCGTGGCGTTGTGCGTGCGGCATTAACGGAAGGTCTGGAAGTTTTTGGAATCTATGACGGTTACCTCGGCCTGTATGAAGATCGTATGGTTCAGCTCGACCGCTACAGCGTTTCCGACATGATCAACCGCGGCGGCACCTTCCTGGGGTCGGCGCGTTTTCCAGAATTCCGCGAAGAACATATTCGCGCCGTCGCGATTGAAAATATGAGAAAGCGCGGCCTGGATGCGCTGGTGGTTATCGGTGGTGACGGTTCCTACATGGGCGCCGTGCGTCTGACTGAGATGGGCTTCCCCTGCATCGGTCTGCCGGGCACCATCGACAACGATATTAAAGGCACCGACTATACCATCGGCTTCTTTACCGCATTGAGCACCGTGGTAGAGGCTATTGACCGCCTGCGTGACACCTCTTCCTCCCACCAGCGTATTTCCGTTGTTGAAGTGATGGGCCGCTACTGCGGCGATCTGACCCTGGCGGCAGCTATCTCCGGCGGCTGTGAGTTCATCATGGTGCCTGAGGTTGAATACACGCGCGACGACCTGGTTTCAGAAATTAAGGCGGGTATCGCGAAAGGCAAAAAACACGCGATTGTGGCGATCACCGAGCATATGTGCGATGTCGACGAGCTGGCTCACTACATCGAGAAAGAGACCGGCCGTGAAACTCGTGCCACCGTACTGGGCCACATTCAGCGCGGCGGCTCTCCGGTTCCTTATGACCGTATTCTGGCATCCCGAATGGGCGCGTACGCGATTGACCTGCTGCTGCAGGGCTTCGGCGGCCGCTGCGTCGGTATTCAGAACGAGAAGCTGGTTCACCACGACATTATCGACGCTATCGAAAACATGAAGCGTCCGTTCAAAAGCGACTGGCTGGATTGCGCTAAGAAACTGTACTAAGCCTCCGGCGGAAATAAAAAGGCCTTCTCAGAGAGAAGGCCTTTTTTATGGGCGGGACGCTACTCGATATCCAGGGCATCCTCGGAGAGGATAATCCCGGTATTATCGGCGTAGAGATGGTCGCCGGAAAAGAAGGTGACGCCGCCGAAGTTGACGCGCACGTCGCTTTCGCCGATACCTTCACCTGCGGCCCCGACGGGGATGGCCGCCAGCGCCTGGATGCCGATATCCAGCTCTTCCAGATCGTCAACCTGACGCACCGCGCCATAGACGACCAGCCCTTCCCACTCGTTTTGTACGGCCAGACGCGCCAGGTCAGCGTCAATCAATGCGCGTCGAACGGAACCACCGCCGTCAACCAACAGGACATGGCCACGGCCGTTCTGTTCGAGCATATCGTAGAGCAACCCGTTATCCTCGAAACATTTTACCGTGATGATTTGTCCACCAAACGACGAGCGCCCCCCAAAGTTGGAGAACAGAGGTTCCACGACGTTGACATCCTCCTGGTAGATGTCACAAAGCTCGGAAGTATCGTATTTCATAGGCTTAACGTTCAGTTGCTGCGAGAATTTTCAGTATATCGCGTGAATCGTACTGTTGGCAAAATCATCAATTGTTAATTGATATTTGTCAGTTAACCCACAAGCCGGCTGCAAATAATTCCGATAACAAACAGCAGGTTGGTCAGCAGCGCCCCTTTAACCGTTCTTTCGAGCATCGGACGCATGGCGACAGGGTCGCGTTCGCGCATCACATAACGCGCCTGTTTGACCAGCAGCGGCGTTGCCAGCAGGAACAGCCAACCCCACGGATTATGCAGCGAGAGAAGGTTAAACAGCGCCAGGCACAGCGGCGCGCCAAACAGCAGGCAGGCGTGGTAGCGGCGAGCGTTAACCGGCCCCAGGCGCACGGCGAGGGTGTTTTTACCGTTTTCACGATCGCTGTCGATATCACGCAGGTTGTTAATATTCAGCACCGCCGTTGCCAGCAGGCCGCAGGCGGTGGCGGGTAAGAAAATAACCGCTTCAACGCTGTGCGCCTGGAGGTACCAGCTCCCGACCACGCTAAGCCAGCCGAAGAACACCAGCACGGAGATATCGCCAAGGCCGATGTAGCCGTAAGGACGAGTGCCGACGGTGTAGGTAATGGCGGCCACGATCGATAGCCCGCCAAGCACCATAAAACCGATAAAATCGGCCATGGTCTGCCAGGCCAGGAACAGCAGCGCCAGGCCAGAGAGACAAATCAGCGCCACGGTGAGAATCAACGCGCGTTTCATCTGCGCCTGGGTGATTGCCCCTTTCTGCATCCCGCGCAGGGGGCCGATACGGTCAGGTTTATCGCTGCCTTTTACCGCGTCGCCATAATCGTTGGCCAGATTGGAGAGGATTTGTAATAAACCGGCGGTGATGATGGCCAGCAGGGCAACCCAGGGATCGAAGCTGCCCTGATGCCAGGCAAGCGCGGAGCCGACAATAATGGCGGCAAAGGCCAGAGGTAACGTTTTGGGGCGCAGGCTTTCCAGCCAGGCCTGGGTGCGAGTGATAGCGTGTTCGGTCATAAGTCCCGGCCAATAAAAAATGGGGCTCTACCCTTCATACTTCAAGCTGCAGATGCGTTGGCGACGCGCATTCACCCCAGGCACTGCCGGGATAAATGAGGGCCCTCAGCCAACGGCTGCCTTCCCACAACTCGAATTATTTAGGGTATCTATACCCGTCATACTTCAAGTTGCTTATGTGTTGGCTACGCTCATTCCCCCCAGTCACATAGTTATCTATGCTCCTGGGGACTAATGAGAGGCTCCTGCCTCTCACCGGAGGCCAGCCTTCGGCTGGTCAAATTCGTTCCCGACGAATTTGTCACTCCCTTGCCGCCTTTAAGCAACTCGAATTATTTTGGGTATATAGCCTCATCTATAGTAATGAAAATATATTGAACCGGATTATAAGATAAAACGGCTCAGATCTTCATCTGCCACCAGAACATCCAGATGCTTACCGACATATTCCGCATCGATGGTGACGGTTTGGCCATTCATTTCGCTGGCATCGTAGGAGATGTCTTCGATCAGACGCTCCAGTACGGTATGCAGACGACGCGCACCGATGTTCTCGGTGGTCTCGTTGACCTGCCACGCGGCCTGAGCGATACGCTTGATGCCATCTTCCGTGAACTCGATATTGACGCCTTCGGTGGCCATCAGCGCTTTATACTGCACGGTGATGGACGCGTTCGGCTCGGTCAGGATGCGCTCGAAGTCGTGGGTGGTCAGCGCTTTCAGCTCAACGCGAATCGGCAGACGACCCTGCAGCTCCGGGATTAAGTCAGACGGGCTGGCTACCTGGAACGCGCCGGAAGCGATAAACAGAATATGATCGGTTTTCACCATGCCGTGCTTGGTGGAGACGGTGCAGCCTTCAACCAGCGGCAGCAGATCGCGCTGTACGCCTTCGCGGGATACGTCCGGGCCGGAGGAGTTGCCGCCGCGCTTACAGATTTTGTCGATTTCGTCGATAAACACGATACCGTGCTGCTCAACGGCGTCGATGGCGTCCTGCTTCAGCTCTTCCGGGTTGACCAGCTTCGCCGCTTCTTCTTCAATCAGCAGCTTCATCGCGTCTTTAATTTTCAGCTTACGCGGTTTTTGCTTCTGGCCGCCCAGGTTCTGGAACATGGACTGCAGCTGGCTGGTCATCTCTTCCATGCCCGGAGGGGACATGATTTCAACGCCCATCGGCGCGGCGGCGAGATCGATCTCAATCTCTTTATCATCGAGCTGCCCTTCGCGCAGTTTTTTACGGAAAGACTGACGCGCGGCGGACGGTTCCTGAGGCTGTTCAGCCTGGCCCCAGTTGTTTTTCGCCGGCGGGATCAGCACGTCAAGGATGCGCTCTTCCGCCAGTTCTTCCGCACGATAGCGGTTTTTGTCGATGGACTGCATGCGCACCATTTTGATCGCCGCATCGGTCAGATCGCGGATGATGGAGTCCACTTCTTTACCAACATAGCCCACTTCGGTGAATTTCGTCGCTTCAACTTTGATGAACGGCGCGTTGGCAAGCTTTGCCAGACGACGGGCGATTTCCGTTTTACCGACGCCGGTCGGGCCGATCATCAGAATGTTTTTGGGCGTGACTTCGTGACGCAGCTCTTCGTTGAGCTGCATACGACGCCAGCGGTTACGCAGAGCGATGGCGACGGAGCGCTTGGCTGCGTCCTGGCCGATAATGTGTTTGTCCAGTTCGCTGACAATTTCGCGTGGGGTCATTTCAGACATGGGAGATCCTTACGCTTTAGACGGTAATTCTTCGATGGTATGGAAGTGGTTGGTATAAATGCAGATATCACCTGCAATATTCAACGCTTTCTCTGCGATATCGCGTGCGCCCATATCGGTATTTTCCAGCAGGGCGCGAGCCGCGGCCTGGGCGTAAGGACCGCCGGAGCCGATAGCAATCAAATCGTTTTCTGGCTGCACCACGTCACCGTTACCGGTGATGATAAGCGATGCGTTTTCGTCAGCCACGGCCAGCAGCGCTTCCAGCTTGCGCAGCATGCGGTCGGTACGCCAGTCTTTCGCCAGCTCAACGGCGGCCTTTACCAGGTGGCCCTGATGCATTTCCAGCTTACGTTCAAACAGTTCGAACAGCGTGAAGGCGTCAGCGGTGCCGCCCGCAAAGCCGGCGATCACTTTGTCGTTGTACAGGCGGCGCACTTTTTTGACGTTGCCTTTCATTACGGTGTTGCCCAGCGTGGCCTGGCCATCACCGGCAATAACGACATGGCCGTTACGGCGAACACTTACAATTGTAGTCACGAGCAGACCCCTTGGTTGCAAAAGCGGAATAGGGGCCCCGCGGTTACGCGGGGCAGAATGCAATTATAGATGGGGGGGATTTTGAGGGTTTCAACCCCTGGCGGCGAGACGAATGCAGTTTGCGTGTCCGGCCATTTTCAGCCGTTCAATCATATTGCTGGCGTTTTCTTTGCCTTTCAGCGGCCCAATCACCACGCGGTTCCAGCCGTTATTGGTGGTGATATGCGAGGCGAAGCCTTCAAACGCCAGCTGCGCGCGCACGGTTTCCGCCTGCTCAGCGCCTTTGAAGGAGCCGCACTGGATCATCCAGCTGCGATCGTCTTTTTTCTCCGCGGCGGCGGTTTTTGGCGCCTCTTCAACGCGGGTTACCGGCGCGGCGGCCTGGGTTTTAGGCTGCGCGGTACTGGTATGCGCCGGCGTTTGCAGCAGATCCTGATACGGCTGCTGGTTCGACGCCGTTTGCTTCGGCGGCTGCTGCACCGGTTTCGGCTGCTCGACGGCCCGCGGCTGGGTTCGCGGTTGCTGTACCTGCGTCTGTGTCTGCTGCTGCACCTGCGCGAGCTGCTGCTGCTGCTGAACTAAACGCTGACGCTGCAGGGTCTGCTGGCGCTGCGCCGGGGTTTGTTCATTCCACGGCACTTCGGTCAGCTGCGTAGGCTGCTGACGCATATCGGCCTGCATTTGCGCCAACAGCTGGCGCTGCTCGTCCGTCAGCTGCTCCGGCTTCATGACTTCGCCGCCTGCCGTGGGTTCCGTAGGCGCACGTACGCCGGGCTGACGGCTCTCCAGCTCTTTAATATAGCGCCAGCGCTCTTCCGGCTTCGGCGGGAGGCCGTTGCCAGCGGCCTGGCGGTTTTGCAGCGCTTCAGCCTCTTCTTTCTTGTGGTGCGTGATGAAGTACAGTCCACCGATAAAGGCCACCAGCACTGCCGCAGCGATCGCCACCATAGTCGGTGAAACCGCCGAAAGGCCGCCTTGCTTGTTCCTTGAGCTTCGGGTATTGCTCTTTTTGCGCCGCGAAGAAGCCGGTTGGCTGCGGCGTACATAATCTCGTTGTGCCACTATCGTTTCGCTGTCTTATTCGTTTTTCAGCCCGCCATGTTACTTAAGCGGCGGGCCTTTGACCAGAAGGGCAGGCCCGAAAGCCTGAAGGTTATGTTCGGATTTTTCGCGTACTGCCGCGAACGATAAGCTCGCAGTCGAGTAATCGTGAACCGCTGCTGACGCTGTGACCGTGCAGTTGATCCAATAAAAGCAGCATCGCTTCGCGGCCAATATCAAAACGTGGTTGCGCGACGGTCGTCAATGGCGGATCGCAAAATTCAGACAAAGAGATGTTATCGAAACCAATAATAGACAGATCTTCAGGAACTTTCAGGCCGCGACGTTTCGCCAGCGATAATGCCCCCAGCGCCATAATATCGCTATGGCAGAAAACAGCCGTCGGCGGTACCGGCAGCGCCAGCAGCTGTTCCAGGGCGTTGGCGCCGGCTTCATAGGTAAAATTGCCGCGGGCGATATAGTGAGGATCGACGGTTATCCCGCTACGACGCAGCGCCTGGACATAGCCCTGCAGGCGATAATGGCACAGCGGCATCTCTTCCGGGCCGGCGATACAGCCGATGCGGCGATGCCCCAGCTCGTGCAGATAGTTAACGGCGTTAAAGGCGGCGGTGAGGTTATCGATATGCACCGTCGGCAGCTCAAGCTCGGGAGCGAATTCATTGGCCATCACCATCGGCGGCAGATTGCGCTGCTCCTCTACGCCCGCATCGAAGGGCAAACGGGAGCCAAGCAGCAGCATACCGTCTATCTGCTTGGTAATGATCAGGTCGATAAAGGTCTTTTCCTGACGGTTCTGGTGGGCGCAATCGCCAATCAGCACCAGATACTCCTGTTCCGCCGCGGTGACTTCAATACCGCGAATGATCTCGCTGAAAAAGGGGTCGCAGATATCCGGCACAATCACCAGAATGGTGCGTGACTCGTTGCGCTTCATATTGCGCCCGAGCGATTGCGGTAAATAGCCGACTTCCAGCGCGGCCTGCTCGACCCGGTTACGGGTGCTCTGCGAAACCTTATCGGGATTCATTAACGCTCGGGATACGGTTGCCGTGGAAACGTTTGCCTTTTGGGCAACGTCTTTCATAGTGGCGGCAACGACCTGTTTTTTGGGCTTCACCTGATTTCTCCTCGCTGACTGGCGCAGACACATCCCTGGCGTTCTGACATCAGCAACATTTTTAACAGATAGTACATCCAGAGAGTTACAGAATTTTCATGAAAAACGTGACGATGGTTGAATTTTTCGATCCGCCTCGCAAGAGAAGCCTTAACCTTCAATAGGATCGACGTCCAGAACCCATTTCACTTTTCGCGCTTCCGGCAGCGTGTTAATCAACGCCAGCGTTCCGCTGACGATATGCTGTAGCTGAACGCGCGACGGATGCTGGAGGAGAATTTGCCAGCGCCAGCGGCCGCCACGCTTTGGCGCCAGCGCCGGAACCGGCCCGAGCACCCACAGTTTCTTATCGGCCAGCGGGCTGGCCTGCAGCAGGTTGCGCAGCTGTTGTAAAAAAAGCGGCGCCTGCTGGTTGTTATGATCCTCGGCGCGAATCAGCACGTGGCTGGTCCACGGCGGCAGCTGCATGCTTTGCCGTTCCGCCAGCGCCTGCTCGGCAAACGCGTCGTATCCTTTATAAAGCAGCGTTTGCAACAGCGGGTGTTCCGGGTGGTGGGTCTGCAGGATCACCTCGCCCTGTTTGCCCGCCCGGCCTGCGCGGCCTGAAACCTGCGTGTAGAGCTGAGCGAAGCGCTCCGCCGAGCGGAAATCGGCGGAAAACAGCGCGCCGTCAACGTCCAGCAGGGAAACCAGGGTGACATCCGGGAAGTGGTGCCCCTTCGCCAGCATTTGGGTGCCGATAAGAATGCGCGCGCCGCCGCGATTGACGTCGGCAAGATATTGCTCAAGCGCGCCTTTGCGGCTGGTGGTATCCCGGTCGATACGGGAGATCGGGATAGCGGGAAACAGCGGTCCCAGCGCCTGCTCAAGCTGTTCGGTCCCCAAACCTACCGGTACCAGATGCGTTGAGCCGCAGGAGGGGCACTGGCGCGGAATCGGGCGCTGGCTGTCGCAGTGGTGGCAGCGCAGATGATGCTGAGCCTGGTGCAGCGTGTAGTAGCTGTCGCAGCGCGGACACTCCGCTATCCAGCCGCAGTCGTGGCACAGCAGCGCCGGCGCGAAGCCGCGGCGGTTCAAAAACAGAATCACCTGGTTATCGGCCTGCAGATGCTGGCGCATGCGGCCAATGAGCGCCGGAGATAGTCCGGCCTGCAGCTGCTGGCCCTTTAAATCCAGAACGTGCTGCTGAGCCGGGCGCGCATTGCCCGCTCGTTTGGTGAGCTTCAGCTGGCGATACTTGCCCTGGCGGACGTTATGAAGCGTCTCCAGCGCCGGGGTCGCCGAGCCGAGGATAATTGGAATTTGTTCGCTGTGGGCGCGCCAGACCGCCAGATCGCGGGCGTGATAGCGCCAGCCTTCCTGCTGTTTATAAGAGCTGTCGTGCTCTTCATCGATGACGATGACCCCGAGGTCTTTAAAAGGGGTAAATAGCGACGAGCGGGTACCGATCACAATCGCCGCTTCGCCGTTTTTGGCTTTTAGCCACGCGGAGAGGCGTTCGCTGTCGTTCAGTCCGGAGTGCAGCACTTCCACCGGGGCGCTAAAGCGGTGGCGGAAACGGGCGATAGTCTGCGGCGTCAGGCCGATCTCCGGCACCATCACCAGCGCCTGGCGCCCCTGCGCCAGTACGTTTTCAAGGACGCTCAGATACACTTCCGTTTTGCCCGAACCGGTGATCCCGGCCAGCAGCCAGGCGGAAAAGCTGTCCGAGGCGCTGTGAATCGCGCCCACGGCGGTGGCCTGTTCGGTATTGAGCCGCAGGCGCTCGCCGGGTACCGAGAAGCCCGTGCGCCAGTCGGCGATCGCGGGCGCTTCGCTGGCGAGTTCGGCCAGGCCTTTACCCCGCAGCGCCTGCAGGGCGGCGTCGTTAAATTCGAGTTCGGCAACCTGATGGCGCCAGATCTTGCCCTGACGCAGCGCAGCCAGCGCCTGCTGCTGTTTCGGTGAGCGCTTAAGGCTGTTGATATCAACCGCTTGCCCCTGTTCGGTGGCAAACCAGTACCACATTGGCGCCGCGCTGGCGGGCTTCCCCTGGCGCAGCACGATCGGTAGCGCGTGAAACAGCACATCGCCGATGGGATGATGGTAGTAATCCGCCGCCCACAGCAGCAGCCGCCAGACCGAAGCGGAGAAGACCGGCTCGGCGTCGAGGGCTTCGGCCACCGGCTTAAGTTCGTCGAGCGGCAGTTCGCTGCGCTCACTGACCGCCGTTACGATACCTATCCGCTCCTGCTTGCCGAACGGGACGCGTACGCGACAGCCCGCTTTGACCGGCATACCGTCAGGCAGCAAATAGTCAAAAGTGCGGGGCAGCGGAACGGGCAGGGCAACGTGAGCGACGGGCATTTAATCTTCCTGACTTGAAATCTGGCGGGTTAGTATACACATTGTGATAAGGGCTCGCGGATCAGTTTGCATATGCTGGTCAAATTCTGTATGATTCGCCGCCTTTGATGCGCTTTGTGCGACATCAAAATCTATTACCCGGTAGTGTAATCGCTCCGGGAATTATTAACATCGCGTGGTGTCTGGCGTTAGGGCTGGAAGAGCGACGCGGCCTTAACTGAGGTTCTCCCATGAAAAAAGATATTCATCCGAAATACGAAGAAGTTACTGCTTCCTGCTCTTGCGGTAACGTCATGAAAATCCGTTCTACCGTAGGTCACGACCTGAACCTCGACGTGTGCGGTAAATGCCACCCGTTCTACACTGGCAAACAGCGTGATGTTGCTACCGGTGGCCGTGTTGACCGCTTCAACAAGCGCTTCAGCGTACCGGGTACCAGCAAGTAATTTGCTGAAGAAGCCGCCTCAGGGCGGCTTTTTTGTTTCTCTTGCGCTAAACGCGAGAAAAAAGGGCAGAA
This sequence comes from Klebsiella sp. Q11, assembly GCF_964241505.1. NCBI lineage: Bacteria > Pseudomonadati > Pseudomonadota > Gammaproteobacteria > Enterobacterales > Enterobacteriaceae > Klebsiella > Klebsiella sp. Q11. The sequence continues at coordinate 28,471 of NZ_CAXSXW010000019.1, read as the reverse complement.
GATTTCTTCTGCCCTTTTTTATGGTTTTAGTATTCCCACGTATCCGGGTCGATGCCCAGTTCGCGCATAATCTCTTTCGCCGCTTCCGGGATTTCATCGCTGCGCTCTTTACGCAGGTCTTCATCGTTAGGCAACGGTTGACCGGTAAAGGCATGCAGGAACGCTTCGCACAGCAGTTCGCTGTTAGTCGCGTGCCGCAGGTTATTCACCTGACGACGCGTGCGTTCATCGGTGAGGATTTTTAACACCTTCAGAGGAATGGAAACCGTAATTTTTTTTACTTGCTCACTCTTCTTACCGTGCTCAGCGTATGGGCTGATATATTCGCCGCTCCATTCAGCCATGAGTTACCTTTAATCCTCTATTCATTAGTTAAGGGCCTGAACGCGAGTCCTGGCCATAATTGCGCGTAGTTTACCGTAGAGGGGCGCGTCTGGCACCAAACAAGCCGCTACGGATGTGCGCTAATGCATATAATTTTAACGGCTATTTCCAGTTTGCTCAATCTATACGCAAAGAAGTTTAGATGTCCAGATGTATTGACGTCTATTATAACAATGATTACTCTGGAGCCTGACTTTTCACCGACTCAGCCCAGGAACTCCCCAACATGACGCGTAAACAGGCCACCATCGCAGTGCGTAGCGGTTTAAATGACGACGAGCAGTACGGTTGCGTTGTCCCGCCCATTCATCTCTCCAGCACCTATAATTTCACCGGATTTAACGAACCTCGCGCCCACGACTACTCTCGTCGCGGTAACCCGACCCGTGATGTGGTGCAGCGTGCGCTGGCGGAGCTGGAGGGCGGCGCGGGGGCGGTTCTGACCAATACCGGCATGTCGGCCATTTTGCTGGTCACCACCGTATTTCTGAAACCGGGCGATCTGCTGGTGGCGCCGCACGACTGCTACGGCGGCAGCTACCGCCTGTTTGACAGCCTGGCGAAGCGCGGCTGCTATCGCGTGCTGTTTGTCGATCAAAACGACGAGCAGGCGCTGAGCGCCGCGCTGGCGGAAAAACCGAAGCTGGTTCTGGTCGAAAGCCCAAGTAATCCATTGCTGAGAGTTGTGGATATTGCGAAAATCTGCGGTCTGGCGCGTGAGGCCGGAGCGGTCAGCGTGGTTGATAACACCTTCCTGAGCCCGGCTTTGCAGAATCCGCTGGCGCTGGGCGCCGATCTGGTGTTGCATTCGTGCACTAAATATTTGAACGGCCACTCTGACGTCGTGGCCGGGGTGGTGATCGCTAAAGATCCGGCGACCGTCACCGAACTGGCATGGTGGGCGAATAATATCGGCGTTACCGGTGGAGCGTTTGATAGCTATCTGCTGCTGCGCGGCTTACGTACGCTCTCTCCGCGTATGGAAGTGGCGCAGCGTAACGCGCTGGCGATTGTCGACTATCTGAAATCCCAGCCGCTGGTGAAAAAACTGTACCATCCGTCCCTGCCGGAAAACCAGGGGCATGAGATTGCGGCGCGTCAGCAAAAAGGTTTTGGGGCGATGTTAAGCTTCGAACTGGATGGCGATGAGCAGACGCTGCGTCGTTTCCTGAGCGGGTTATCGCTGTTTACGCTGGCGGAATCGCTGGGCGGCGTGGAAAGTCTGATTTCCCACGCAGCGACGATGACCCATGCGGGCATGGCGCCTGAAGCGCGTGCGGCCGCCGGGATCTCAGAAACGCTTCTGCGTATTTCGACCGGTATTGAAGATGGTGAAGATTTAATTGCCGACCTGGAAAATGGCTTCCGGGCAGCAAACGAGGAATAAACATGAGTGTGATTGCGCAGGCAGGGGCGAAGGGTCGTCAGCTGCACAAATTTGGTGGGAGTAGTTTAGCGGATGCGAAATGTTACCTGCGCGTCGCGGGTATTATGACGGAGTATTCGCAGGCGGGCGACATGATGGTCGTCTCTGCCGCCGGCAGTACCACCAACCAGTTGATCAGCTGGCTGAAGCTCAGCCAGACCGATCGCCTTTCTGCGCATCAGGTGCAACAATCGCTCCGTCGTTATCAGATGGAGCTCATCTCCGGACTGCTGTCACCAGACGCTGCCGACACGCTGATTGCCATCTTTATTCAGGATCTTGAGCGCCTTGCCGGGTTGCTTGACGGCGGCGTCACCGACGCGGTATACGCCGAAGTCGTCGGTCACGGCGAAGTCTGGTCGGCCCGCCTGATGGCGGCGGTGCTGAACCATCTTGGCGTAGAAGCCGCCTGGCTGGATGCGCGTAGCTTCCTGCGCGCCGAGCGCTCCGCGCAGCCGCAGGTGGATGAAGGTTTATCCTATCCGCTTTTGCAGCAGCTGATAGCGCAGCACCCGAACAAGCGTCTGGTGGTGACCGGCTTTATTTCGCGTAACAACGCCGGGGAAACCGTCCTGCTGGGGCGTAACGGTTCCGACTATTCCGCCACCCAAATCGGCGCCCTGGCCGGGGCGTCTCGCGTCACTATCTGGAGCGACGTGGCCGGGGTCTACAGCGCGGATCCGCGTAAAGTGAAAGACGCCTGTCTGCTGCCGCTGCTGCGCCTGGATGAAGCCAGCGAACTGGCCCGCCTGGCGGCGCCGGTGCTGCATGCCCGTACGCTGCAGCCGGTCTCCGGCAGCGATATCGATTTACAATTACGCTGTAGCTACACCCCGGATCAGGGCTCAACGCGCATCGAACGCGTGCTGGCTTCCGGTACCGGGGCGCGTATCGTGACCAGCCATGATGATGTCTGCCTGATTGAGTTCCAGGTACCCGGCGGCCAGGATTTCAAACTGGCGCATAAAGAGCTGGACGCTATCTTAAAACGCGCCCAGCTGCGTCCGCTGGCGGTTGGCGTACACGCCGACCGTAAGCTGCTGCAGTTCTGCTACACCTCTGAAGTGGCCGACAGCGCGCTGAAGCTGCTGGACGAAGCGGGGCTGCCGGGCGAGCTGCGCCTGCGTCAGAAACTGGCGCTGGTGGCGATGGTTGGCGCTGGCGTGACCCGCAATCCGCTGCACTGCCACCGTTTCTGGCAGCAGCTGAAGGGTCAGCCGGTAGAGTTTACCTGGCAATCAGAAGAGGGCATCAGCCTGGTCGCGGTGCTGCGCGCCGGGCCGACGGAAAGTCTTATTCAGGGGCTGCATCAGTCGTTGTTCCGCGCGGAAAAACGCATTGGCCTGGTGCTGTTTGGCAAAGGTAATATCGGGTCCCGCTGGCTGGAGCTGTTCGCTCGCGAGCAGACCACGCTTTCCGCCCGCACCGGGTTTGAATTCATCCTTGCCGGGGTCGTGGATAGTCGCCGTAGCCTGCTTAATTACGAAGGCCTTGACGCCAGTCGCGCGCTGGCTTTCTTTAATGATGAGGCCGTTGAGCAGGATGAAGAGTCGCTGTTCCTGTGGATGCGCGCGCATCCGTACGATGATTTAGTGGTGCTGGACGTAACCGCCAGCGCGCAGCTGGCCGACCAGTACCTCGATTTCGCCAGCCATGGTTTCCATGTTATCAGCGCGAATAAGCTGGCTGGCGCCAGCAGCAGCAGTAAGTATCGCCAGATCCACGACGCGTTCGAGAAGACCGGGCGCCACTGGCTGTACAACGCCACCGTCGGCGCCGGTTTACCGGTCAACCATACGGTGCGCGATTTGATTGATAGCGGCGATACCATTCTGGCGCTGAGCGGTATTTTCTCCGGCACCCTCTCATGGCTGTTCCTGCAGTTTGACGGCACCGTGCCGTTTACAGACCTCGTCGATCAGGCCTGGCAGCAGGGGCTGACGGAACCGGACCCGCGCGTCGATCTCTCCGGGAAAGACGTCATGCGCAAGCTGGTGATCCTGGCCCGTGAGGCGGGTTACAACATCGAGCCGGATCAGGTGCGCGTTGAGTCGCTGGTGCCCGCCCACTGCGAAGAGGGGTCTGTCGATCACTTCTTTGAGAACGGCGAAGCGCTGAACGAGCAGATGCTGCAGCGTCTGGAAGCGGCGCGCGAGATGGGCCTGGTGCTGCGCTACGTCGCGCGCTTTGATGCTAACGGTAAAGCCCGCGTTGGCGTTGAAGCGGTGCGCGAAGAGCATCCGCTGGCGGCGCTGCTGCCGTGTGATAACGTCTTTGCTATCGAGAGCCGCTGGTATCGCGATAACCCGCTGGTGATCCGCGGTCCGGGCGCCGGTCGCGATGTGACCGCCGGGGCGATTCAGTCGGATATCAACCGTCTGGCGCAGCTGCTGTAGCCATAAGTCAAAGACCAGGCAACGCCTGGTCTTTTCACCTTAGTGCGCCGCGAAGACTTCTTTGGCGGCAAACAGGCCATTCAGGGCCGCCGGGAATCCGGCATAGACCGCCATCTGCATGATCACTTCCGTAATCTCTTCCTGCGTCAGCCCGACATTTAACCCGGCGGCAATATGCACTTTTAGCTGCGGCGCGGCATTGCCGAGCGCCGTGAGCGCGGCGATAGTGGCAATTTCACGGCTGCGTAAATCGAGTCCTGGCCTGGCGTAAATATCGCCGAAGGGGAACTCAATCAGATAGCGGGCAAAATCGGGGGCGATATCCTTCAGGCTGTTGACGACGGCGTCGCCACCTTTGCCGTCCACGCGCTGTAGCATTTCTCGTCCGATGGTATAACGTTCGCTGGTCATGGCTTTTCCTCAGTGTGATGATGCGTAATGAGGAAGGTTAGGGAAGTTTTCCTGACTTGAGTAATACCCTTTTCGTGATACCTTTTCAGTATGACAAATTCACGTTTACACACTCTGGATATTCGCCTGCTGCGCTACTTTGCGGTGGTGGCGGAGGAAAATAACATCAGCCGGGCCGCGCAGCGGCTATTTATTTCGCAGCCGCCGCTGAGCCGTCATATTCGCCATCTGGAAACGCAGCTGGGGGTAACGCTATTCTTGCGGCATACCAAAGGTCTGATCCTTACCGACGAGGGAAGACGGGTGCTGGATATCATTCGGCCTCTGCTGGCGCTTCAGGATCGCACCCTGGCGGCGTTGAGCCAGCTCTCTGCGCCCGCGCAGCAGCCTCTGCGTCTGGGGTTGACCACCGCCTTTGAGCAAGGCGTTTTCGCCGCCGCGGAATCCGCTCTGGGTGAGTACACCGGCGCATTGCACATCACTCGTCAGTCATCACCGGCGTTGGCCCAACTGGTGCGAAAGGGCAAGCTCGATGCGGCGCTGGTGGCGCTGCCGCTGAATACCGAGGGGCTTCACCTGCATCCGTTGCCGTATGGCGAGCCGCTTATCGCGGCGCTACCCGCATCCTGGCCGGAGGCCGCCAGGGCGGAGCTGACGTTAAGCGCACTCAATCATCGGCCGCTGTTCTGGTTTAAACGCGAGCGTAATCCCGATTTTTTTGACTATACGCGACGTATTTTTGACCGGGCAGGCTATGTGCCCACCTACGTGGAGGAGCCTGCCGAGCATGATGTTCTGCTGGCGCGGATTGCGCGCGGAGAAGGCCTGATCCTCCTGCCGGCCTCTTTTTCCGCGATTCAGCGGCAGGGGGTCGTCTTTTGTCCTTTGCAGGATGCCAGCCAGCAGCTTCCGCTTAGGCTGGGAATGGTGACGCTGCCCGCAAATGAGAGGGTCCGGGAAAGGGTAACAGCAGTCGTTGAAAAATCATTGCCTTAGCGAAAAAGAGATGAATTGATTTCATCCTGGCTGAATATTCCTCACTGTTTACGCTGATTTTTCTATTGACGCGGATGCCCTTTTCCGTCATTTTTACATCTGGACGTCTAAACGTATAGAAGTTCGCGACACAACAAACAATAAAATGCGATTGATGAGGTAAGGTATGAGCTTTTTTCACGCCAATCAGCGGGAAGCCCTGAATCAGAGCCTGGCGGAAGTGCAGGGCCAGATTAACGTCTCCTTTGAATTCTTTCCGCCGCGCACCAGTGAAATGGAGCAAACCCTCTGGAAATCCATCGATCGCCTGAGCAGCCTGAAGCCGAAGTTTGTCTCCGTGACCTACGGCGCTAACTCCGGTGAACGTGACCGCACCCATAGCATTATCAAAGGTATTAAAGAGCGTACCGGTCTGGAAGCCGCCCCGCATCTGACCTGTATCGATGCCAGCCGCGATGAGCTGCGTACCATTGCTAAAGATTACTGGGATAGCGGAATTCGCCATATCGTTGCGCTGCGTGGCGACCTGCCGCCTGGCAGCGGTAAGCCGGATATGTACGCGGCCGACCTGGTGACTCTGCTGAAAGAGGTCGGGGACTTTGATATTTCCGTTGCGGCTTATCCGGAAGTCCATCCGGAAGCCAAAAGCGCGCAGGCCGATCTGCTTAACCTGAAGCGCAAGGTCGAAGCCGGAGCAAATCGCGCGATTACCCAGTTTTTCTTTGATGTTGAAAGCTACCTGCGTTTTCGCGACCGCTGCGTCTCTGCGGGTATCGACGTCGAAATTATTCCGGGCATTCTGCCGGTCTCTAACTTCAGGCAGGCGAAAAAATTTGCCGATATGACCAACGTGCGTATCCCGACGTGGATGGCGAAAATGTTCGAAGGTCTGGACAATGACGCCGAAACCCGCCAGCTGGTGGGGGCGAACATCGCCATGGATATGGTGAAGATTCTCAGCCGCGAAGGGGTGAAGGATTTCCATTTCTATACCCTGAACCGCGCGGAAATGAGCTACGCGATTTGCCACACTTTAGGCGTGCGCCCGGCGTAAGCAGGCTTCAGATTTCCCCGTCCTTCTCTTCTCTCTGCGGCGTCAAAACATCTTCGGCGCCGCTTGTTCTGGTTATTTCCTTAAAACATCTTTTCTGGCGGTAAAACGGGGCGCCTGCGCCATCAGAGGTGACTATCCGCCAGCAGCAGCGGTACGTTTTGCGTTTGCATCAGAGAGAGGATATCGGGGGAGAGGCCGGTCTGGCTGATAACGAGGTCAAGGTCTGCCAGGCGGGCATGGCCTGCAAGGAACGTTTGACCAAATTTACTGCTGTCCGCCAGCAGGATTTTTTGCCGCCCGGCGCGCATCAGCGCTTGTTTGACGTGGGCATCGGTCATTTCAGGAACCGTCAGCTCTCCAAGATCGTTGACGCCCTGAGTGCTGAGGAAGACTTTGTCGGCGTGGATATGACGAAAGAAGTCGGCGGTACTGAAAGAGACCATTCCCTGGCTGGCGTCTTCATATTCACCGGGCGCGACGATCAACTTGATATTTTTTCTTCCTTTCAGGAGATTAACCACCGGAATGGAGTTGGTTATCACCATGATTTTTTTATCGAAAATAAAATGAGCGAGCGCCAGCGGCGTGGTGCCGCAGTCGATAATAATCGTGTCGCCATCTTCAACCTGCTCGGCGGCTTTCTGGCCAATCAGGTGCTTATCATCGGCCATTTGTATCGATTGCAGCTGAAAGCCGGGCTCGACGCTGGCGCCGCGGGTTAAGTAGGCTCCACCGTAGGTTGTTTTTACAATGCCTTGTTTTTCAAAGAAAGAGAGATCGCGACGGATGGTCATTTTGGTGACGCCGAACTTTTCGGCGAGGTCATTGACGACGACTTTTTTGTCCTGTTGCAAAATGGCGTAAATGCTCATTCTTCGATTTGATGACTGCATATCTACGATTCACCCAAAGGAAAATCGCACTATAAAATACATCGTTTTGGCGGGCAATGGCGGGCGAAAAGAACATACCCGCCTGCTGGCGGGTATGTCGCGAGGGGTTATTCCCACTCTTGCAGGAAGCGTTGACCGTACTGGTCGGCCACCAGAAGCGCGGCATAGACCTGATCCGGCGTCGCGCCGCCGGGCATATTGTGGATGGTTTCACCTTCCGCGCAGGCGGCTTCGGCCACGGTACGCATTTTGCCCGGGATATCGACTTTAATATCCAGCTGCGCCAGGGTGATGGGCAGCCCGACGCTATGGCACAGCGCCGCTACGGTTTCGATCTCTTCCACCGGCGCGTTTTCCAGTACCAGCTGCGTAAGCGTACCGAAAGCCACTTTTTCACCATGGTAGTAGTGGTGAGCGTCCGGAATAGCGGTCAGACCGTTGTGGATAGCGTGCGCAGCCGCCAGGCCGCCGCTTTCAAAGCCGACGCCGCTCAGATAGGTGTTGGCTTCAATCACCCGTTCCAGCGCCGGCGTCACCACGTGCTGCTCCGCCGCCAGCATCGCTTTTTCGCCCTCTTCAACCAGCGTGTTGTAGCACAGTTCAGCCAGCGCCAGCGCCGCCTGAGTGCATTTTCCGCCCGCCATGGTGGTCGCGCCGCTGCGGGAGCAGGCACGCGCTTCAAACCAGGTCGCCAGCGCATCACCGATACCGGCTGCCAGCAGGCGCGCCGGGGCGCCTGCAACGATTTGCGTATCGACAATGACCATGTTCGGGTTGCGCGGCAGCATCAGGTAGCTATCAAACTCGCCGTCATCGGTATAGATGACCGAGAGCGCGCTGCACGGCGCGTCGGTGGAGGCAATCGTCGGGGCAATAACCACCGGCAGATTCATAAAATGTGCTAATGCTTTTGCGGTATCCAGCGTCTTGCCGCCGCCGATACCCAGCACGGCGGTGCAGCGGGCGGAACCGGCAATATCACGCAAGCGGTTGATTTCGTTATGTGAGCATTCGCCGCCAAACGGTGCGATTTCGCCAGTCAGCCCCGCATCCGCCAGGCTTTTACGCAGTTTTTCTTCGGCAAAACCGAGTACGAATTTATCGCCCACGATGAGCCAGCGTTCTGCCAGCGGCTTGAGGTATCCACCAAGGCGGGTAATGACGTCCGCGCCCTGAATGTACTTACCGGGTGATTGAATAATGCGATCCATTTCTATTCCTCCTGGATGACCGTGATGCCACCCCCCTGGGCAGCTCGCCGATCGGGTTACAGGTTTAGCGTTCCAAAAGCGTTATTCCAGTCCTGCTCAAACTTCTCAATAGCTGACTCTACCGCAGGGGTACCGAGCATTTGTTGCGCTACATCTAACGGAAGGGTGATCGCTTCGCAGCCTGCTAACAGGCAATCCAGCGCCTGGCGCGGCGTCTTAAAGCTGGCGGCCAGCACTTTGCTTTCCGGCGCATGGAGCTCCAGCAGGGACTGTAGCTCTTGGACCATGCGGATGCCGTCACCGCCCTGGGCGTCGACGCGGTTGACGTACGGCGCCACATATTTTGCCCCGGCCAGCGCGGCCAGCAGGCCCTGAGATGCGCTGTATACCGCCGTACCCAGCGTGGGGATACCTTCTTTTTTCAACAGCTTGATAGCGGCAAGGCCTTCGGCGGTGACCGGGATTTTTACCACGATACCGGGGACGGCGTTGCTCAGGCGTTTGGCTTCTTCCACCATGCCCTGCGCGTCGCGGCTCATGGTCTGGGCGAACAGAATACCTTCCGGACCGACGGCTTTTTGCAGGCGCGGAAGAACATCCCAAACCGGCGTTTTACCGGCTGCGATAATGCTCGGGTTGGTGGTCACGCCGGCCAGCGGGTAGATGCGCGCCAGGCGTTCAACTTCTGCTACGTTTGCGGTGTCCAGATAGAGTTCCATGATGCTTTCCTCAATGCTTAATTCGGTAGTGTCGTTGAGGAAAGAATACGGCTTTCACGCGGAGGGTCGCCAGATGACAAATTTGCCAAAAACTGGATAAATGTACGCATTGCGGTTAAGGATGATTTAGATCACATTTATCCCGCTACCCGGATTAAAATGGGAAAATAAGAACGCACAAAAGTCAGGTTTAACACACAAAAATCTAGTTTTTTAGCGAAGCCGTTTTTTCCGTCAGCTGGCTGTGATACTGACGGCGATACTCCGACGGCGAGCGCTCGGTGTTTTTGCGAAACAGGCGGCAGAAGTAGTTGCTGTCGGCGAAACCGCAGGCGTGGGCGATATCTTTCACTTTCATATCGTGGCCTTTTAACAGCATTCTGGCCTGCTCCAGACGGATGTGATTCAGGTATTCGTTAAAGCCCATTGGCCCGCATTTCTGGAACAGATGGGAAAGATAGTTTGGTGAGAGATAAAACGCCTGCGCCACCGACTCGCGGGTTAACGGGTCGGCAAAATGGGCATCAATATGTTTACGAATCGCTTCAAAAAGCGCCTGGCTGCGCGATGACGTTTGTACCTGGCTGCCCAGCAGATCGGCACAGTGGCTGAGCAGGCTGGTGACAATACAGCGGGCCGTGTGCTGTTCCTGCGGCTGCATCTGCATTTCATTCAGCGCCTGCAGCAGAAACGATCCAACCCGGGGGCCGCGGCGAGGAACCTGCTGTTTATCCAGCACGTTAAGCGCGCTACCGTCCCAGTGGCGTAGGACGAATTCCAGCTGCTGCTTACCAAATAAGACAGTTAACAGCGTGGAGGGCATCAGCCACTGCGGGTCATTCCATCCGCCTGCGGGGACGTACAGCACATCGTGCGGCGTCAGCTGCGCCTGGTCGGCCTTAATCGCCGGATCGCGAAGCTGCCCCGCAAGCATGATTTCGAGGCGCGGAAAATCGACGCTTAGCGCTTTCTCAGAAGCCGGTCTGGATTCTGTGGAAAAGTGGACTTTGCCGATTACCGCCGGGCCTTTAATAAAAGAATCAATAACCTGATTGATGCCGTTATCCATAATCGCTCCGCAAAACATGCTTTATCTGCATCATACCGAACATCGTGGAAAAGGCAGAATACCAGAGGGCGGCATGAGATACTCCATCGAAGCAGGATTATTCTTCAACCCGCGCTGGTTTTATATTTTCATAATCATGTGCTTACAAGTTATTGCAACGTACCGATAGACGCTTTTAGCGACATCACATAACCGGGTTTTCCATGACTAAACATAGGAGGTTAGTGAGGGGAGTATCTTGCCGGAAAGAGAGTTACGGAAAGAGAGCTGGCTTAACCAGGGGGTTAATCCAGTCCCTTTTCTTTATTGCCTGGTCAGTGATTGATTGAGGCCAGATTGTACTTCCATAAGCTCATTTTTGGCTTCTTGTAGCTTCTTCTCTTTTTTTCTGATTTTTTCAGGATCGCCTGAAGCCTGGGCGTGGCGTAGTTCTTCCATGCGCTCGCGGACCTTACTCTCCTTGTCTGCTACCTTCTCCTGCCATTCAGAAGTAAGCTTACCGTCTGTGCAGTAGCGTTGTACGTTTGTCAGCGCTCTTTCCAGCCCCCTGACTCTATGTATATTTCCGTACGCTTTGGCATACTCCAGCTGTTTTTGAATTTGATATTCTTTTTCTGCACAGCCTGACCATTTACTGGATGCAGTGGCTACACCAGCAACAAAAGGGCTAACTAATATAAGGCAGGTAAGTGCTTTAATTATATACTTCACGATAAATCCTTTATCAGTGTAAACATTAATGGCGAGAGTTTTGTAATTATTTAATGTTCAATGTTATTTGAGAATAGATTCCTGGTCAATAACCATCGAGTAGGAATGGTCTTATAGTTATTTAATGCTAGTTTTATTGTTAACTTTATGATTTTTAAATTAAATTTATGCACTCAGTAATCCCGTCTATTTGCGTGATGAAACCTTGTAGGAAAAATATAAACCTAAGGGATTCTGACATTCAGACGAGCGTTTTTTAATAAATCTCTCGCTTTATTTTTTCACTGGCACTTATATCGATGGGATTTATTTATTTGTCGATGATATACCCTTTTTTGGGATGAACGTACAACCACTGTCGATGGATAAATTAGACTACATGATTATTTCGTGTTTATTTCATGATCCCTACGGTTTTGTATCCGTACACGGAAAACCCATCTGCTAAAAAAGATCTCAGGGGTTATTTTCTGACCAAACCGGCTTCTCTTTGACGCAATGGGTGTCGTCAAGAAGGGGGAGAGTCGATTTATGAAAGAGTATTGCATAGCCCTGATGGTATGTTATATCGTAACATATTATTGCAAACCTAAACTCAGGAGAGAGTGATGACCCGAAAGATTTCCGCGCTTATGCTTGGTGTAAGCCTGGTCCTGGCGAGCAGTCAGGCGGTCGCCCACGGCCACCATAGCCATGGCCCGGCGCTGACCGAAGCGGAGCAGAAGGCGAGTGAAGGCATTTTTGCCGACCAGGACGTAAAGGACAGGGCGCTGAGCGACTGGGAGGGTATCTGGCAGTCGGTTAATCCCTATCTGCTGAACGGCGATTTAGATGCCGTGCTGGAGCAGAAGGCCAAAAAAGCCGGTAAAAGCGTGGCGGAATATCGGGAGTATTATAAGAAGGGCTACGCTACCGATGTGGACCAGATTGGTATCGAAGATAACGTCATGGAGTTTCACGTCGGGAAAACCGTCAACGCCTGCCGGTACGCCTATTCCGGCTACAAAATTCTGACCTACGCATCCGGTAAAAAAGGCGTGCGCTACCTGTTCGAATGCCAGCAGGCGGATTCAAAAGCGCCGAAGTTTGTTCAGTTTAGCGATCACACCATCGCGCCGCGCAAGTCCCAACATTTCCATATCTTTACGGGCAATGAGTCCCAGGAAGCGCTGCTGAAAGAGATGGATAACTGGCCAACCTACTATCCTTATGCCCTGCATAAAGAGCAGATTGTCGACGAAATGCTGCACCACTAATAAAAAAAGCTCCGGTAAACGCAATGCTTACCGGAGCTATGGTTTTTAACCCGGCTCGCGCTACGCTTAGCCGGGCTACAGGTTTCTCAGGGCGAACTAGCCGGTGTTACGCATGCCTGCCGCAACGCCTGCGATGGTGACCATCAGCGCTTGCTCAACGCGCGGGTCCGGTTTTTCACCTTTCTCTTCCGCCAGACGTGAACGATGGAGCAGCTCGGCCTGGAGCACGTTCAGCGGGTCGGTATAGATATTACGTAGCTGGATGGACTCCGCGATCCACGGCAGGTCGGCCATCAGGTGGGAGTCGTTGGCGATTGCCAGTACCACGTTGATATCGGCGGACAGCAGTTCACGCAGCTCTTCGCCCAGCTTCCACAGTTCCGGTTTCACCAGACGCTGATCGTAATATTCCGCCAGCCACAGGTCGGCTTTTGAGTAGACCATCTCCAGCATGCCGAGGCGGGTAGAGAAGAACGGCCAGTCGCGGCACATGCTTTCCAGCTCGCTCTGCTTGCCGCCTTCAACGACTTTTTGCAGCGCGGCGCCGGCGCCCAGCCAGGCTGGCAGCATCAGGCGGTTTTGCGTCCACGCGAAGATCCACGGAATAGCGCGCAGCGACTCGACGCCGCCGGTCGGGCGACGTTTTGCCGGACGCGAGCCCAGCGGCAGTTTGCCCAGCTCCTGCTCCGGCGTCGCGGAACGGAAGTAAGGAACAAAATCTTTATTTTCACGCACGTAGCCGCGATACATCTCGCAGGAGACGTCGGACAGCTCGGCCATGATGTCGCGCCATTGCGCTTTTGGCTCCGGCGGCGGCAGCAGGTTGGCTTCCAGAATCGCGCTGGTGTAGAGCGACAGGCTGCTGATGGTGACTTCCGGCAGGCCGTATTTAAAGCGGATCATCTCGCCCTGTTCGGTAACGCGCAGGCCGCCTTTCAGGCTTCCCGGAGGCTGAGAGAGCAGGGCCGCGTGCGCCGGCGCGCCGCCGCGGCCGATAGAACCGCCGCGACCGTGGAACAGCGTCAGCTCAATGCCGGCTTTTTCACAGGTCTTAATTAACGCGTCCTGCGCCTGATACTGCGCCCAGGAGGCGGCCATCACGCCCGCATCTTTCGCCGAGTCGGAATAGCCGATCATGACCATCTGCTTGCCCTGGATAAAGCCGCGATACCAGTCGATATTCAGCAGCTGGGTCATAACGTCGTCGGCGTTATTCAGGTCGTCCAGCGTTTCGAACAGCGGGGCGACCGGCAGCGCGAAGCCGATGCCGGCCTCTTTCAACAGCAGATGCACGGCCAGGACGTCTGACGGCGTTTTGGCCATCGAAATCACGTAGGCCGCAATAGAGCCGCGCGGCGCTTCGGAGATGACTTTGCACGTCTCGAGCACTTCGCGCGTCTCTTCGCTTGGCTCCCACTGGCGCGGCAGCAGAGGACGCTTGGAGTTCAGTTCGCGGATCAGGAAGGCCTGTTTATCGGCTTCTGACCAGCTTTCATAGTCGCCTATGCCGAGATAGCGGGTCATTTCGCCCAGCGCTTCGGTGTGGCGGGTGCTTTCCTGACGGATATCGATACGCACCAGCGGTACGCCAAAGGCTTTTACGCGGCGCAGGGTATCGAGCAGCTCGCCGTTGGCGATAATGCTCATACCGCAGGCTTGTAGCGACTGGTAACAGGCGTAAAGCGGTTCCCACAGCTGCTCGTTTTGCGTGATAAGGCCCGCCGGTTTCGGCAGTTTTTGTCCTTTCAGGCGCGCTTCCAGCCAGGCCTGGGTCTCCATCAGCTGCGTGCGCAGTTTTTTCATCAGGTAACGATAGGGTTCCTGAGCGCCTTCCGCGCCTGCCAGCTCACGCAGCTCGTCGGTGCACTCAACCATCGACAGCTCGGAAATCAGCAGCTGGACATCTTTCAGGAACAGATCGGTTGCCTTCCAGCGGCTGAGCAGCAGGACGTGGCGGGTAATGTCGGCGGTCACGTTCGGGTTGCCGTCGCGGTCGCCGCCCATCCAGGACGTAAAGCGAACCGGAACAAAATCGACCGGCAGCCGATAGTTCAGGTTATCTTCCAGCTGTTCATTCAGCTCGCGCAGGTAGTTCGGTACGCCTTCCCACAGGCTATTTTCGACAACCGCGAAGCCCCATTTGGCTTCATCCACCGGGGTAGGGCGATGCTTGCGGATTTCATCGGTGTGCCACGACTGGGCAATCAGCTGGCGCAGACGGCGCATGACCTGATGACGTTCATAGTCCGCAATGTCGTTGTTATCGAGCTGCTTCAGGCAGCTGTTGATCTCGCCCATCTTGTGGATCAGCGTACGACGCGTGATTTCGGTCGGGTGCGCGGTCAGCACCAGCTCCAGCGACAGGGATTCAACGGCTTGTTTAATAATCGTTTCGTTGAGATTGGGTTGCTCTTTGAGCTTTCTCAGGGTGCGGGCAATCACTTCCGGATTACTGGCCGCTTCGCCTTTTGGCGAAATGCTGTGGTATTGCTCAGCGGTATTCGCCAGGTTCAGAAACTGGCTAAAGGCGCGCGCCACCGGCAGCAGCTCGTCGTTGGACAAGTTTTGCAGCGTGGTGAGCAGCTCCTGGCGGTTGGCTTCATTGCCAGCGCGAGAAGATTTGGACAACTTACGGATAGTTTCGACACGATCAAGAATGTTTTCTCCCAGCGCATCCTTGATGGTGTCGCCCAGCACCTTACCGAGCATACTGACATTACTACGCAAAGCGGAATATTGTTCGTTCATGTTACCCCAGACACCCCATCTCATTTTATTTTGTTATATCCGGCGCTCGATAATTTGAGCAGTGGATAAGCAACCGTCTTTTATAAAGCCACGTAAAAACCCCCACGTCAATTGTTGCGAAATCGCTTCAGCAAACGAATAAATGGCGGCAATTTGCGAAATTTAACTCGGAGGTCGCTTGATAAGCGTTGCTTATGAAAATGTGATAATTGTCACCCTCTCGCGCCGATGAAATCGCACGAGAGAATGGGTATTTAATGCCAGCAAAAATGGTGAACCACCTGAGTGATGAGCTCGCGGGTCGGCTTAATAAAGCGCGTTTCCAGGTACTCATCCGGCTGGTGGGCCTGGTTGATAGAGCCCGGGCCTAACACCAGCGTTGGGCAGAGGGTCTGAATAAACGGCGCTTCGGTACAGTAGTTGACCACGTCGGTTTGCGCGCCGAGGAGTTTTTCGACGACCTCAACCAGCTTATGGTCCGGCGGGCATTCGTAACCGGGGATCGGCGGATGCAGTTCAGAAACGGTCAGGCGACCAGGCCAACGCTCGCTCACCGGTGCCAGCGCTTCGTTAAGGAGCCCGTTGAGATCGTTGAGCGTCATTCCGGGCAGCGGACGAATATCCATATGCAGTTCGCAGCAGGCGCAAATGCGGTTGGAGGCATCGCCGCCGTGGATGGCGCCGAGATTCAGCGTCGGCCAGGGAACGGTAAAGGCGGCATAGTGATAACGCTCTTTTAAGTCGTCGCGCAGCTGCATGATGCGGCCAATGGCGTCGTGCATCAGTTCAATCGCGTTGACGCCGCGTGCCGGGTCGCTGGAGTGGCCCGACTGCCCCTGAATGCGAACCGCGTTGGACATGTGGCCTTTGTGCGCGCGTATCGGCTGCAGCGACGTGGGCTCGCCGATAATGGCGCAGTCCGGTCGCAGCTGGGTCGTCTCGGCGAAGTAGCGGGCGCCGGCCATGCTGGTCTCTTCATCGGCCGTCGCCAGAATATAGAGCGGCTTTTTCAGCTGAGTGACGTCAACGTCGCGCAGGGCGTCGAGAATAAAAGCAAAGAAGCCTTTCATATCCGCGGTGCCGAGACCGTACAGCTTATTGTCGTGCTCGGTCAGGGTAAAAGGGTCGCGGGTCCAGCGGCCATCATCAAACGGGACGGTATCGGTGTGCCCGGCAAGCAGCAGGCCGCCAGCGCCGTGGCCGCTGCTGGCCAGCAGGTTGAATTTATTACGCGTGTCCGGGACTGGCTGAACTTCAACATTAAAGCCGATATCGCGGAACCAGCCTGCCAGTAAATTGATTAAAGACTCATTGCTTTGATCCAGCGCCTCTTCGGTTGCGCTGATGGAAGGTGTGGCGATCAGCGCGCGGTAAATCTCGATAAAGGGCGGTAATTTGTTTTTCATTGTTGACACACCTCGGGTCGTGATAGTATCAATATTCATGCATTATTTGTGAATAAAAATACATTATCGTTGAGCGTAAGAAAACCCATCGAATGTAAGGATGATGCTCTTACGGCTCAACAGGGTGGGGAAGGCAACGGTCTTCCAGGGCAAATATACGTAAGCAAGAAGGTGAAGAGCCCCAATGTTGAACACGCTAATTGTGGGCGCCAGCGGTTATGCCGGCGCAGAGCTAGTGGCCTATGTAAATCGCCATCCTCATATGACCATAACCGCATTGACGGTCTCCGCGCAAAGCAATGATGCGGGAAAATTAGTTTCCGATTTGCATCCGCAGCTGAAAGGCATTGTCGATCTGCCGCTGCAGCCGATGTCCGATATCAGCGAGTTTAGCGCCGGAGTCGATGTCGTTTTTCTGGCTACCGCGCACGAGGTAAGCCATGACCTGGCGCCGCAGTTTCTCGCCGCTGGTTGCGTCGTGTTCGATCTCTCCGGGGCGTTCCGCGTTAATGACGGCGCCTTCTATGAAAAATATTACGGTTTCACTCATCAGCACCCTGAACTGCTGGAGCAGGCGGTTTACGGCCTGGCCGAGTGGAGCGTCGAAAAGCTAAAAGAAGCTAATCTGATCGCCGTACCGGGCTGCTACCCGACGGCGGCTCAGCTATCGTTAAAACCGCTGATCGACGCGGGGCTGCTGGATCTTAACCAGTGGCCGGTGATCAACGCGACCAGCGGAGTCAGCGGCGCCGGGCGTAAAGCCTCTATTGGCAATAGCTTCTGCGAAGTCAGCCTGCAACCTTACGGCGTTTTCAACCACCGTCATCACCCGGAAATTTCAACCCACCTGGGCGCGGACGTTATTTTTACTCCGCATCTGGGCAATTTTAAGCGTGGGATTCTGGAAACCATTACCTGCCGTCTGAAGCCTGGCGTGAGCAAAGAGCAGGTGGCGGCGGTATTCCAGCAGGCCTATGCGGATAAGCCGCTGGTACGTTTATACGATAAAGGTGTCCCTGCATTGAAAAATGTCGTGGGTCTGCCATTCTGTGATATCGGTTTTGCGGTCCAGGATGAACATATCATCGTGGTGGCGGCGGAAGATAACCTGCTGAAAGGCGCGGCCGCGCAGGCCGTGCAGTGCGCAAATATTCGTTTCGGCTTCGCTGAGACGCAGTCTCTTATTTAAGGTGTGATGATGAATCCTTTAATTATCAAACTTGGCGGCGTCCTGCTGGACAGCGAAGAAGCGCTTGAGCGCCTGTTTACGGCACTGGTGAACTACCGCGAATCCCATCAGCGCCCGCTGATTATTGTGCACGGCGGCGGCTGCGTGGTGGATGAACTTATGAAGCAGCTCAACCTGCCGGTGAAAAAGAAAAACGGTCTGCGGGTCACGCCCGCGGATCAGATCGACATTATTACCGGCGCGCTGGCGGGAACCGCCAACAAAACGCTGCTGGCGTGGGCGAAGAAGCACGGCCTGGCTGCCGTTGGGCTATTCCTTGGCGATGGCGATAGCGTCAAAGTGACGCAGCTTGATGAAGAGCTGGGTCATGTCGGATTCGCTCAGCCGGGTTCTCCGGCGCTGATTAACACGCTGCTGGCGGGCGGTTATATGCCGGTCGTTAGCTCCATCGGCGTCACCGATGAAGGCGAGTTGATGAACGTCAACGCCGACCAGGCGGCGACCGCGCTGGCGGCAACGCTCGGCGCAGACCTGATTCTGCTGTCTGACGTAAGCGGCATTCTTGATGGCAAAGGGCAGCGCATCGCGGAAATGACCGCCGAGAAGGCTGAACAGCTGATCGAGCAGGGCATTATCACCGACGGCATGATCGTCAAAGTGAATGCGGCCCTGGACGCGGCGCGGACATTAGGCCGCCCGGTCGATATCGCCTCCTGGCGCCACGCGGAGCAGCTCCCTGCGCTGTTTAACGGCACGCCGATCGGCACGCGTATACTGGCATAATCAATTTATCATTTTGTCGGCCCGGTAAGCGTAGCGCCGCCGGGTAATAAAATTCAAAGATATTAAGGAAGCATGTTATGGCACTTTGGGGTGGGCGTTTTACTCAGGCAGCGGATCAGCGGTTCAAACAGTTCAACGACTCTTTGCGCTTTGACTATCGCCTGGCGGAGCAGGATATCGTTGGCTCTGTTGCCTGGTCCAAAGCGCTGGTGACGGTGGGCGTACTGTCCGCCGATGAGCAGCTACAGCTGGAAGAGGCGCTGAACGTTCTGCTGGAAGACGTGCGGGCTAACCCGCAGCAGATCCTTGAAAGCGATGCGGAAGATATTCATAGCTGGGTGGAAGGTAAGCTGATCGACAAGGTCGGCCAGCTGGGCAAAAAGCTGCACACCGGGCGTAGCCGTAATGACCAGGTGGCGACCGACCTGAAGCTGTGGTGCAAAGATACCGTGATGGAACTGCTGTCGGCGAATCGTCAGCTACAAAGCGCGCTGGTTGAGACGGCGGAGAATAATCAGGACGCCGTTATGCCGGGCTATACCCACCTGCAGCGCGCGCAGCCGGTGACGTTTGCCCACTGGTGTCTGGCCTATGTCGAAATGCTGGCGCGTGATGAAAGCCGCCTGCAGGATGCGCTTAAACGTCTGGACGTCAGCCCGCTGGGCTGCGGAGCGCTGGCGGGTACCGCCTATGAAATCGATCGTGAACAGCTTGCCGGCTGGCTGGGCTTCGCATCGGCGACCCGCAATAGTCTGGACAGCGTGTCCGATCGCGATCACGTACTGGAACTGCTGTCCGATGCCTCAATCGGTATGGTCCACCTGTCGCGTTTTGCTGAAGATCTGATCTTCTTCAATACCGGCGAAGCGGGCTTTGTTGAGCTTTCTGACCGCGTGACTTCTGGCTCATCCCTGATGCCGCAGAAGAAAAATCCGGATGCGCTGGAGCTGATCCGCGGTAAATGCGGCCGCGTGCAGGGTGCGCTGACCGGCATGATGATGACCCTCAAAGGTCTACCGCTGGCCTACAACAAAGATATGCAGGAAGATAAAGAAGGCCTGTTTGACGCGCTTGATACCTGGCTCGACTGCCTGCATATGGCGGCACTGGTGCTCGACGGTATTCAGGTAAAACGCCCGCGTTGTGAAGAAGCCGCGCAGCAGGGTTACGCCAATGCCACCGAACTGGCGGATTACCTGGTTGCCAAAGGCGTACCGTTCCGTGAAGCGCACCATATTGTCGGTGAAGCGGTAGTGGAAGCCATTGCCCAGGGCAAGCCGCTGGAGGATCTGCCTCTGGCCGATTTGCAGAAATTTAGCCCCGTGATTGTGGATGACGTCTATCCGATTCTGGCGCTGCAGTCGTGTCTGGATAAGCGTGCGGCTAAAGGTGGCGTTTCTCCTCAGCAGGTGGCTCAGGCGATTGCCGACGCTAAACAGCGTCTGGTGTGATCCGCCTGCGGGGCTGCTTTTAAGGCGGTAAATATACGAAGCTCGGGTAACTCCGGGCTTTTTTATGCAAAAAAAAGCGGACACAAGGTCCGCAAAAGTTCACGTTGGCTTTAGTTATCCGGGTAGAGAGGTGATGAGGAAGCTCAATGATTTTCTGAACTTTTCCTCATTTATGGGTTTATTATTGAACAGAAACCTTGATAGGGATAATCGTTCGTTGCTATTCTATCTATCGCCATGGACTATCGTGGCGATGGAGGATGAATAATGAATATTCGCGATCTTGAATATCTGGTAGCGCTAGCCGAACACCGCCACTTCCGCCGTGCGGCGGATTCTTGCCACGTCAGCCAACCGACGCTCAGCGGGCAAATCCGTAAGCTGGAGGATGAACTCGGCGTGATGTTGCTGGAGCGCACCAGTCGTAAGGTTCTGTTCACCCAGGCAGGGCTGCTGCTGGTGGATCAGGCGCGTACCGTGCTACGAGAAGTCAAAGTGCTTAAGGAAATGGCGAGCCAGCAGGGAGAGACCATGTCCGGGCCGCTGCATATTGGACTGATCCCGACGATTGGCCCTTATCTGTTGCCGCTGATTATCCCGATGCTGCACCAGACCTTTCCCAAGCTGGAAATGTATCTGCATGAAGCACAAACCCATCAGCTTTTAGCGCAGCTTGATAGCGGTAAGCTCGACTGCGCGATTCTGGCGCTGGTCAAAGAGAGCGAAGCGTTTATTGAGGTGCCGCTGTTTGATGAGCCCATGATGCTGGCTATCTACGAAGATCACCCGTGGGCGAACCGCGAGTGCGTGCCGATGTCGGACCTGGCCGGTGAAAAGCTGCTGATGCTGGAAGATGGGCACTGCCTGCGCGATCAGGCGATGGGCTTTTGTTTTGAAGCGGGCGCCGATGAAGATACCCATTTCCGGGCGACGAGCCTCGAAACGCTGCGTAACATGGTGGCTGCCGGTAGCGGCATCACGCTGTTGCCAGCCCTGGCCGTGCCGCAGGAGAGAAAGCGCGATGGCGTGGTCTATGTGCCCTGCATCAAGCCGGAGCCGAGACGTACCGTGGGGCTGGTTTATCGCCCGGGTTCGCCGCTGCGTAGCCGCTATGAACATCTGGCGGAGGCCATCCGCGGTAAGATGGATGGCCATTTCGACGCCGCGTTAAAACAGGCGGTTTAAGCCATTTAACGCCGCTACCCGATAGGCTTCCGCCATCGTCGGATAGTTAAAGGTGGTGTTAACGAAGTACTCAATGGTGTTACCACCGCCTTTCTGCTCCATTATCGCCTGGCCGATGTGAATAATTTCGGCCGCGCGCTCGCCAAAGCAGTGAATCCCGAGGATCTCTTTCGTTTCGCGATGAAAGAGGATCTTCAGCGTACCGACGCTCATACCGACGATC
This sequence comes from Klebsiella sp. Q11, assembly GCF_964241505.1. Lineage (NCBI taxonomy): Bacteria > Pseudomonadati > Pseudomonadota > Gammaproteobacteria > Enterobacterales > Enterobacteriaceae > Klebsiella > Klebsiella sp. Q11. Next base: position 6,960 of record NZ_CAXSXW010000019.1, on the reverse strand, counting down.
TGCGCCCGGGCCAGATGTTTGAACTGCGCGCGACCCACCTCGTAAGGCACCTTCATTGCCGTCAGCTGCTGCTCGGTTTTACCGACGGAGCTGATTTCCGGAATGGTGTAAATCCCGGTAGGGATATCCTCAATCAGGTGCGCCGATGCCTCGCCTTTTACCAGCGCCTGGGCAGCGATGCGGCCCTGGTCGTAGGCGGCGGAGGCCAGGCTTGGATAGCCAATCACATCGCCGACGGCATAAATATGCGGCAGGGCGGTTTGATACATGCTGTTGACCTTCAGCTGGCCGCGGCTGTCGGTTTGCAGACCGATATTTTCCAGCGCCAGTGAGTCGGTGTTCCCGGTACGGCCGTTAGCGTACAGCAGGCAGTCCGCTTTGAGCTTTTTGCCGGATTTCAGATGCATGATGACGCCGTCATCAACACCCTCAATCTTTTCGTACTCTTCATTGTGGCGAATGACCACGCCGCTGTTCCAGAAGTGATAGGAGAGCGAGTCGGACATCTCCTGATCGAGAAACGCCAGCAGACGATCGCGGGTGTTGATCAGATCCACTTTGACCTCCATCCCGCGGAAGATCGACGCATATTCGCAGCCGATCACCCCGGCACCGTAGATGATCACATGGCGCGGTTCGTGATGCAGGCTGAGAATCGAGTCGCTGTCATAAATGCGCGGATGATGGAAGTCGACGTCTGCCGGATGGTACGGGCGTGAACCGCAGGCAATCACGAACTTTTCCGCCGTCACCGTTTCCACGGTACCGTCGTGGCACTCCAGCGCGATAGTGTGTTCATCAACAAAATGGGCATTGCCCTGCAGGATTTCGCAGTGGTTACGCTCATAGAAACCCTGACGCATATGGGTTTGCTGGTTAATGACGCTGTCGGCATGGTTCAGGATGTCGGCGAAGGAAGAACGAAGAAGACGGGAATGGTCGCTGTAGAGGGGATTTTGGTTAAACTCGATAATACGGCTGACGGCATGGCGGAGGGCTTTTGACGGGATGGTACCCCAGTGGGTACAACCGCCGCCGACGTTATGGTAGCGCTCAATGACGGCAACGCGTGCTCCCTGTTTCACCAGCCCCATGGCGGCACCTTCTCCGCCAGGACCGGAACCAATCACAATTGCATCATAATCCCAAGAGTGTGACATGGCATTACTCACCTGTTTTATACATAAAATAAACACGATGATAACATTCGCCGCGCTTTAACCCAATTATCGTTGTGCTTTTTTGCGGCATAAAAGCAGAAACAGCTCGTAAACAATCATTCACAATCCAGTGTAAACCGATTAGTTCTAATCTCTGGTATAGTGCCGGAAGGGCTTATGGAAGGATTCAGACAACGTGATGGGCGTAAGAGCGCAACAAAAAGAAAAAACCCGGCGTTCGCTGGTGGAAGCGGCATTCAGTCAGCTGAGTGCTGAGCGCAGTTTTGCCAGCTTGAGCCTGCGCGAAGTGGCGCGGGAAGCGGGGATTGCCCCGACGTCCTTCTATCGTCATTTTCGCGATGTCGATGAGCTGGGTCTGACCATGGTGGATGAAAGCGGGCTCATGCTGCGCCAGCTGATGCGCCAGGCGCGCCAGCGTATCGCTAAAGGCGGCAGCGTCATTCGCACCTCTGTTTCCACCTTTATGGAATTCATTGGCAACAACCCGAACGCCTTCCGCCTGCTGCTGCGGGAACGCTCCGGTACCTCCGCGGCTTTTCGTGCCGCCGTGGCGCGTGAAATTCAGCATTTTATCGCGGAACTTGCCGACTATTTAGAAATCGAAAACCATATGCCGCGCGCCTTTACCGAAGCGCAGGCTGAAGCTATGGTCACCATCGTATTTAGCGCTGGCGCCGAGGCTCTCGATGTGGGCCCGGAGCAGCGTCGACAGCTGGAAGAACGCCTGGTGCTGCAGCTCAGAATGATCTCGAAAGGCGCGTATTACTGGTATCGCCGTGAACAAGAAAAAATATCAAATCATTCCGAATAACGTGAAGGACGAGCAATGAAACACTCAGTACAAGATAGAGGTACGCTGCTGCTGGCGCTGATCGCAGGTTTATCCATTAATGGTACCTTCGCCGCGCTGTTCAGCTCCATTGTCCCTTTTTCCATCTTCCCCATTTTGTCGTTGGTGCTGACGGTTTACTGCCTGCATCAGCGCTATCAGAATCGTAGTATGCCCGTGGGTTTGCCGGGGCTCGCCGCCGCCTGTTTTATTCTCGGCGTGCTGGTTTACAGTACCGTCGTGCGCGCGGAATACCCGGACATCGGATCTAACTTCTTCCCGGCGGTTCTGTCGGTGATTATGGTGTTCTGGATTGGCTACAGGTTACGCAACCGCAAGAACGCGGTCGCTGAATAATCTCTCACCCGGCAGCAGCGTTGTTGCCGGGTTTTCTCGCGCAGCTTTACTTCTTCGTTAGCAGCACGCCGCATTCCATATGATGGGTATAGGGGAACTGGTCGAATAGCGCCAGGCGCGCGATCTCGTGGGTCTCACTGAGCGTTTCCAGGTTCTGGCATAGGGTCTCCGGATTGCAGGAGATATAGAGAATACGCGGATACGCCTGCACCATTTTCTCCGTTTCGCTATCCAGCCCGCTGCGCGGCGGATCGACGAAAATCGTCTCGCACTGATAGCTCTTCAGGTCGATTCCCTGCAGGCGGTTAAACTCCCGCACGCCGTTCATCGCCTGGGTAAACTCTTCCGCCGACATGCGGATAATCTGCACGTTATCAATGTGGTTCGCTGCAATATTGTATTGCGCCGCCGCGACGGACGGTTTGGCGATTTCCGTTGCCAGCACGCGTTCGAAATTACGCGCCAGCGCCAGCGAAAAGTTGCCGTTGCCGCAGTACAGCTCAAGCAGGTCGCCGGTTGCGCCTTTAGTGGCGTCGATAGCCCACTCCAGCATCTGAATGTTCATCGCCGCATTTGGCTGGGTGAAGCTATTCTCAACCTGACGATAGATCATTTCACGCCCGCCAACCGGCAAGCGTTCATCGATATAGTCTTGATCCAGCTCGATTTTAGTTTTCGTGGCGCGGCCAATCAGGTGCACATTCAGATTTTGCGCCCGCAGCGCATCGCGCAAGCGCGCCGCCTGCTGACGCCATTCATCGTCGAGCTTTTTATGATACAGCAGCGATATCACGGCCTGGTTGCTCAGGGTGGTGAGATAATCCACCTGAAACAGTTTGTGGCGCAGTACCGGGTTATCGCGTACGCCCTCAATCACCGCGGCCATCAGCTGATTAATCAGCTCGCTGGCGGCCGGGAAAGTCTCGACGCGGATCCGGGATTTGGTCTGCTGGTCGAACATAATGTGGTACAGATCGTCGCCATCGTGCCACAGGCGAAACTCTGCGCGCATGCGGTAGTGGCTGACCGGCGAACGAAACACTTCCGGAACCGGGGCGCTAAAAGGCGCCATCATTTTCTGCAAACGGACGACTTTTTCTGCCAGCTGCGCTTCATATTGTTCGGTAGGAAGGTGTTCGGGGGTCATGATGCATCCTGAATAAAATAAGTACGCGGGGATTGTAGGGAAAGCGCCGGGGATGTCCAGCCCTGATGATATAAGGAAATATAACGGTAGAAGTCTGGACATCTATATGTTTCTGATTATAGCATCGTGCTACCGGTCCTATGAGTTAATAGGGAATCCAGTGTAAATCTGGAGCTGACGCGCAGCGGTAAGGAAAAGTGGGATGAGCGCATTATGCAGACACTGCGGCTATTTAGCGGGAAGTCCTCGTCCATTAAACACTCCAAGCCCGAAGACCTGCCGGAATACGTCGCATTTGGTTTCTATCATCGCGTGCTACTGATAGAGCCGGCGGCATCCTTTGTTTATTACGGATGCTTTAAAAATGATTAAAAAAGCTTCGCTGATGACGGCGCTCTCCGTCACGGCATTTTCCGGCTGGGCGCAGGACAGCAATTCAGATACGTTAGTGGTCACAGCAAACCGTTTTCAACAGCCGGTCAATACGGTTCTTGCGCCGACCGATGTGGTTACCCGGGAAGATATCGATCGCTGGCAGGCGAAAGATTTAAACGATGTGATGCGCCGATTGCCTGGCGTGGACGTCGCACAAAATGGTGGCATGGGTCAATCCTCCTCTCTTTTTATCCGTGGTACTGAAGCCAAACAAGTTCTGGTGCTGGTTGACGGCGTTCCCATGGCCCGACCGGGTATTACAAATAACCCCGATCTGAACCAGATCCCTTTGTCGCTGGTGCAGCGCGTCGAATATATCCGCGGCCCGCGTTCAGCGATTTATGGTTCCGGGGCAATGGGCGGCGTGATTAACGTCATTACGCATTCCGATAAAGAACAATCCAAAATTACCGCTGGGGTAGGATCGAAAGGCTACCAACAATATGACGGTACCCTGCGCCATCGCTTTGGCGATACGGTGGCGACGGTTGCGGGTTCTTATGAGGGTAATAAAGGCTTTAACGTTCAGCCCGATTCAACCTGGGATCACGACGGCGATCGCGACGGTTTTCGTAATAAAACGTTTTGGGGCAGCCTCGAGCATAAATTTAACGAGAATGTTGACGGTTTCTTCCGCGGACACAGCTACACCAACAACTCTGATTACGATCTGGGAAGCCCGCCGTATAGCCCGGCCTACAGCGCCGATGAAAGCCAGCTCTATAACCAGAGCTGGGATGCGGGGCTGAACTTTAATTCCGGAATTTATTCCTCCCAGCTCATCGCCAGCTATCAGAAAATAAAGGACTACAACTACAGCAGTATTTATGGCCGCTATAATGATGGGACGACGCTCGACAGGATGACGCAGCGTAACCTGCAATGGGGCAATAACGTTATTGTCGGTCATGGCTCTGTCAGCGCAGGGGTGGACTGGCAGCAGCAGCGGTTAACTTCATCAGATACGGCGATGTCGGATACCTACAAACGTGACAATACGGGACTGTACCTGACGGGCCAGCAGCAAGTTGGCGACGTGACCCTCGAAGCGTCCGGACGTGAAGACCACGATGAGCAGTTTGGCTGGCACGGTACCTGGCAGACTACCGCAGGCTGGGAGTTTGTCGAAAATTATCGCCTGACTCTCGGCTACGGTACCGGCTTCCTCGCGCCTTCTTTAGGGCAACAGTTTGGCTCCACCCGATTTGGTATCAACGCGAATCCTAATCTGAAACCTGAAGAGTCGAAACAGTGGGAAGCTGGGCTGGAAGGGCTCACCGGTCCCGTGGACTGGCGCTTGTCCGCGTACCATTACAAAATTACTAACCTGATTACCTATTATTCCGATCCTGTTACCTATGACGGGGAATACGACAATATCAATGCCGCGACGATTAAAGGCGTGGAATGGACGGGAAGTATCGATACCGGTATTTTCAGCCATCGCGTAACGTTGCAGTATATCGATCCGCGTAACGATGATAACGGTGAAGTGCTGGCCCGACGTTCTAAACGACAGGCAAAGTATCAGCTGGATTGGTCCGTGTTTGATGTCGATATGGATGTGTCCTGGCAGTATTATGGGAAGCGTTACGATAACAACACCTCCCAGTACAACAATACGCAAAGAATTTTGCCGAGCTACAGCACGGTAGACGTTTCTGCATCGTATCCGATCACCGATCGCCTGACAGTTCGTGGTAAAATAGCTAACCTGTTCGATAAAGATTACGAGACAGCTTATGGCTACCAAACTGCAGGACGAGAATACTACTTGTCTGGCAGCTACACCTTCTGATCCACGTCCCACCGTGCTGGTGTTTGATTCCGGCGTCGGTGGGCTGTCGGTTTACAATGAGATTCGGCAGCTTCTGCCGAATCTGCATTATATCTACGCTTTCGATAACGTTGCTTTCCCCTACGGCGAGAAGAGCGAAGAGTTTATTGTTGAACGCGTCCTGGAGATTGTGACTGCGGTTCAGCAGCGTTACCCTCTGGCGCTGGCCGTTATTGCCTGTAACACCGCAAGTACCGTTTCCCTCCCCGCCTTACGCGATAAATTCGCCTTTCCGGTTGTCGGCGTCGTTCCGGCGATAAAACCGGCGGCCCGCTTAACGGCGAATGGCGTTGTTGGCCTGCTGGCGACGCGCGGAACGGTAAAACGCCCTTATACGCGCGAACTGATCTCCCGTTTTGCGAATGAATGCAAAATCGAAATGCTGGGGTCGGCAGAGCTGGTAGAACTGGCAGAGGCCAAACTGCACGGTGAGCCGGTCCCGCTGGATGAACTGCGGCGCATCCTGCGTCCCTGGCTACGAATGCAGGAACCGCCTGATACGGTTGTGCTGGGATGTACGCATTTCCCTCTAATACAAGAAGAGCTGCAGCAGGTTCTGCCGGAAGGGACGAGAATGATCGACTCCGGAGCTGCGATTGCGCGTCGCACCGCCTGGCTATTAGAGCACGAAGCGCCTGACGCAAAATCGAGTGATGCCAATATTGCGTACTGTATGGCGCTGACGCCTGAAACTGAGCAGCTTTTGAGCGTTTTGCGGCGCTATGGCTTCGAGTCGCTGGAAAAACTGGCGCTTTCATAGCGTTTTGCACAAAAAAGAGACGGTTGAAAGATTTTTTGAAAACAGGGCTTGTCAACGTCTCAGAACTCCCTATAATGCGCCTCCACTGACACGGAACAACGGCTTACAGCCCGCCGGGTCAGCGGAATTCAGCGATGAATACCGGCAGAGAAAAGCGAAAATAATCGCTTGACTCTGAATGAGGAAAACGTATTATACGGGACCTCGCGACAGAGCGCTGAAGCGCGTCGCAACTGCTCTTTAACAATTTATCAGACAATCTGTGTGGGCACTCAAAGTGACATGGATTCTTAACGTCGCAAGACGAAAAATGAATACCAAGTCTCTGAGTGAACATACGTAATTCATTACGAAGTTTAATTCACGAGCATCAAACTTAAATTGAAGAGTTTGATCATGGCTCAGATTGAACGC
>NZ_CAXSXW010000018.1:0-143782 GCF_964241505.1 Klebsiella sp. Q11 | reverse complement strand
AACGGACCAGTGAAGCTTACCATAGCGCGGACATCTGAATTGAGCCACAGGCGGACATTACTATTGAGCCATTACAATACAGGTGCGCATAACAAAGATTATGTTAAATTCAATAATAAACGAAATAAAAATCAATATGTTGAGGCAGTGGCCTGCTACTTTCCCACTCCAGCAACCAGTCATGGAAGCTTTAGAAACAGAGTCCTCTCATGAGTTTGTGATGCCTTAAATCCATGGTGAGCATAGAAACCTTTGGCTTCTTCAGTAAGCGCATGAACCATTATCGCACGAACGCCAATGTTCTCAGCTACGCGATAACACCGTAGAACTGCATCGTGGAGTAAATCGGCACCAACCCCTTTTCCGTGCAATGAGACATCTACCGCCAGGCGAGCGAGTATAATCACCGGTATAGGATCTGGCATGTTACGCCGAAGACTGCCTGTAGCTTCCGTATGGTTAACGCTACCGGTGGCCAAAGAGTAAAAACCAGCTACTTTCTTCGTACCCTTCTTGCAAACAACGAACGTTCGGGCAGCGCCAAGAGCTTGATTTTTTAAACCTCTCTGTTTTAGCCATTCATCGAGGACTGTCTCTCCACTGACGAACTCAGCCAGCTGATGAGCGCTGGATAACGGCTCGGGCGCGGTTATACGTCCCACTGAGGTTTCCTTGCCAGTAGTTTATTAATGGCGGAATCATCCTCGACTGGTGCATCGAGCATATCGATGAACTCTGCATACTGTTCGTCGTTAAAATTGAAAACACGGCGATCAAGGATCACATTCTCCGCAGCCTTGCAGGCAATCTCTAGGATAAAGTCGGTTCGCGATTTATGAAGGATCTCTGCAGCGGCATCGATGAGTGCTCTCTGAGACTCTTTAGCTCTTAGGTTGAGTTGAACATCTGATTTCATACACACCTCTCCTGTATAGCAATTGGTATACAAGAATAACACAACACGAACGTATAGCAAATGCTACACATCCCAAAGTGTCGATAATGCGTTTTATGTTAAATATCAACAACTTAGCGTCAAATTACAGCTGTTCTTCTGCAATGGCCTGCTCACTATCACTGCCAGCACGGCTTCAGTCGGGATAGATGGATTCTTTTCTGGCATTAATGCCATAAAGACAAACACGTTTTTTTTCAGGCAAATGGATACCCATCAGGCGAAGAATAAAGCCGCGCCACCCCCGGTTAACCTGACGGTTATAGTCATACAGGTCTGCATTTTCTTTTTTAAGCTTTGACCATTCATGCATGAGTGTTAGTGCATCGAGCTCGGTGATGTGCTTCACTTCATCACCGATACGTACTGTGTTAATGCCTCTTCCCGTCATGATGATCCCCTCCGGCAATATCAGTTTCAGATTAACGCTGTTGTGATGATGATTTAACTACACACTAAAGGCAATCTAACGTTTAATCATACCCCTGATAATAAAGAACATCATGGTTAATGAAAACACAATCAGAAGCCAGCCAAAGGGTTTGGCATCAAAAACAGTAGTGATGCAATCATTAGTACAGGTAACCACCTTCGGGGTGACAATAGAAATTCCCCATCCAAGAATAACTACCATAGTGCCTGCTACTGCGGCTAAGAAAAAAGTGGTGAAGAATGCGCATCCGACTACCAGTAACAATCCAATCAGTTCAAATATCATATTCATGATTGCGCTCCAGGTGAGATAACTGCGAACAGACTGATGCTGGCTGTATTATTTAACATATTTCCAGACGCCTGCAGGTATTTTATCATAAAACTTCCCCATTGCCATTTCCGCCAGCCGGTGATCCACTGCGGCATTAAAATGCTCAAGTTCGTCATCCGTCAGGGAATATTTATTTTTTTCTATTATCCTTTCCAGAGTTTCCTGTGATGTACAGCGGCGTAGTCGTAAAATCCATTCCTGTTTCGTCATTAATTTATATCCTGAGGTGTCCCGGTAATATCATTCTGGAAGATGCTTTTCTTTCAGTCGGTTATGAGTGAACCATTTTGCATATGTAATGTAAACCGCAAAAGTTAAGAGTGCGGACAGACTATATATCCAGAGAACAGGCACTACGTGATGAAAACGTATCATCTGACCGGATTCATCTGCCATACTCATTAATGCATTGCTGTATGTTTCAGTCTGAATAAACTCGTAGTAAGGTACCATCACAACATGAAGAAAAAATAAATTAAGCAGATACGTCAGAGAAAACGCGTGTTCCTGCCCGTTATAGGGCGCATACTGCGCAAAGGCGAACATCCATCCTGTGAAAAGCAGAAAACACATCGCGAAATACACCACCACCCATACCGCTGTTTTCATCACTGCCCTCAGTTATATAATTTGTCTGTAACGAAAATGGCATTCAGGCGTTCAGGTCCGTGCCGTTCTGCTTAAGATAATCACTGATGCTCAGGCCGGACAAGCGAATGTTATCCGAAATCTCCCTGAACTGCTCCTCCCAGCCGTCCTGCAGCTCCCTGATTGCCGCGATCTGGAAAGCAACACTGAAAGGCGTTCTGCCCAGTTTCTCGGAAAGCCAGAACAGATGCCTGCCAATCTCTTCGTCCGGTACCGAATCGAGCGCATCACTCAGTAAGGTTTTTTCGTCTTCCTGCCAGGGATGACCGGCTCGCGGAAAACGCGGATCAGGCTGGCGGTCTTTTTTCTCCCTTTTTTCCCGTCTGGCAACGGTCGGCGCATCGCCTTTTTTCAAGCCGACGCGCGCTTTCATGGCGCCGATAGCGGCGACGGCCAGTACCAGCGTTTCACGCTCCTGGCGCGTGAGCAGGCTGTCCTCGCAAATCAGGGTGTTCAGGTTATCGATCAGCTTATTCAGCCCGGGTTCAGTGACTTTCATTTTATGCTCATATTCCTTGTGTGGTGGCTATCAGTCCCGGCTCTCATTCACCTGGACGGTGACCGGCAGGCCTGCATCAAAACAGGCCTGATACCAGCTGGCCACCTGCAGGGGATCGCCCTCTTTTATCCGGCGTATGCCGCCGGCATCCGTCAGCTGCAGGCAGGTGGTACCGTCCAGACGGATCACGTAGGCCGCTTCCCGCAGGGAGTAATGACCGTCACCCAGCTGCAGCTCCACCGCGTCACCGGCAGCCGTCTGGCGTAACGGCAGACGCCGGACGTCTGTCAGTCGTTGTCGTGCCGTTTCAGCCTCGCGTTCTGCCTGGAAGAGCGGTTCTGCAATGCCGCGACCGGCCTCCGTCAGCTCGACGGCCAGCTGCAGGTTCGGGGCGCGCAGGGTGCGCAGCCAGCCCGCGGCTTCCATGCGCCGGCAGGAGGCGCGCAGGTTCGGCCCGTACACCGGGGCATCCCCGCCCTGCTCCAGCACCCGCTCGATATCCCGCGTCGCCACCGGCCCCGGACGTTTCGCATCGAGGGCGGCCAGCACAATCAGCACCCGCCGCTGCAGCGGCGATGGTCGGCGCGCCTGAGTCATTGCTTGTCCGCCTCCGGCCAGATGAGTTGTCTGAGGCGCAGGTGATCGGCGTCTATGAGCTCTTGTCTCTTTATGGCATTCACTGAGGCATAGCCATTTATGGCCAGTTCATACCAATAGCTCAGCACGGCACCGGCCTTGGCTGACTCGCTGATGTAAATCGCGCCCTGGCTGTCCAGATTGCATTCACGGATACGCTCTTCCGCTATCCGGGTCAGCTGCTCATAGCTGAGTGAAAAATTCACTTCTTTCTCATCCATCCTGCTCGCTCCGTCTGAACATGTCCGGTTAGGTTAAAAATCATATCATGTATGATTTCTTACTAATAATTCAAATATCATATCAGATATTATTGTGTGTTTAATGCTAAATATCACATTCAGTATGATTTTATGTGTTTGGTTTGATTATCATATCCTTTGCGCGTTTCCCGCCGCGCAGATCCGGTTTCTGGCTAAGTAGGAAGCAAGGATTATCACATGCCTGTATTAGGCTCCAGAGCGTGAAAAGGCGCACAATGTGGCCTTCTTAGTACAGGAGAACATGGCAATGACAGACCAGAACAATGAAGCTCGCGATATGTGGGCCGAAGCGTTGAGTTTAATGTTTAAAGGCGATCACCAGGAAGAATTGTTCCGGATTTCAGATGATGAGATTGATGCCCTGGAGGGGTTGTCTCCGGACAGATGGCCAACGGCAGGACAGACAGACATTAACTGGGATCTGTCTGTTCCGGGGCGCAGACATTCGATTTACCTTCCTGGTCCACGGGTATTGCAGCCTGCTGACTGTGAACAAATTGATCTCAGTTCTCTGGTGCTGGGGAAAGCCTCTTTTGCTGATTTTGACCCGCTTATTAATTCCTTCTTTCGACTGACAGATTCCAGCCTCTGGGTGGAAATTACCAACCCGAAACTCGGAAAGGCCATACTGCATATCGCAAAAGGATGGCCTGTTTCACCGGTCCTGTTATCTGTGCACGAAGATGGTGGATTTCATTTCGGGGACGGGACCCATCGTTATGAGGTACTGAAGCGGTCTGGAACACCTCATTTTTATTTTCTGGCTATGCCGGATGATGTATCTGCCATTAATAAGCAACTTACGTTTCAGTGGATGAGCGACTAACGCTTTGCGTCAGCATGGCATGTCTGGCTATGCGGAAAGCAAGTGGGACGTGCCTCATGTCCTGCTGAAAATGGCAACGGAAGCCGTTCAGCTTTCAGTGTTTTGTGAAGAATCCCCTGCCACAAGGGAGGGGAAAGGTCAGAGGGTACGGATAAAATCGGGACCAATAATGGCAATGATCCGGGTACGGCTGGTCAGGCGGATGATTTTTTGCTGTCCGAGCCCCCGCAATAATTTTCTGATCTCTTTACTGCGCCGCACGTTCAGGTCGTGCATCAGCTGTGCCCGTCCGGTGAAACTCAGCAAACCATCGTGCGTGGCCAGTGCCTCGAAACGCAGATGATGACCTTCTGCCAGAAACGCAGCATGCCTTGCAGGACTGAGCCAGCTGAGAGCCTCCAGCATATCTTTCCATGCCCGACGCAACAGCTGCAGGGACGCCTGAAGACCATATACCGGGCGGTTGTAATCCGGCGCACCGGTAACCGGATCTTCCTCCTGGAATTTCCAGACTGCTTCATGGTGCGCCAGGCGGTTACGCAAGTCACGGATACGGGTAAATTTCTTTTCCAGCACGTGACGGGGGGTGCCGGCCGGGGCGCCGGGGAACACCGACGGAAGCAACTGGGGCCACAGGAGCGAGCGGTTCCGCGGTTCATCGTAGTTTTTCGTGAGAAAATTGGTCCAGAAACCAAAGTCCAGACCGGAGATCACCCGCTCTGCCGTCGGCGCCTTGCCCGCAGCACGGATACGTTTTGACACCTTACGGATACAGTCTTCTTCCCAGGCTGTCCGGTCATACACCGGTTTCCCGTGATGCATGAGCTTCTGGCCACGGGCATCGGTTTTGTAGCGCTTGTTCTGGCGTATCCAGGTCTTGTCACCGATATAGCGGGGTAAATCAAAGATCCAGTTGGTATCGGTTCGCCAGTGTCCGGCAGCGCCGGGCAGCCGGGCATGGCGAATACTGTAATCGATGGCGTTACGCAGCGTCACCTCAAGGCAGTGCATCAGCGGCTGCATGGCGGCGGAAACGGCTTTGTTCCAGTTATACCCGCCCAGTTCTTCACCAGGTTTCAGCTTCAGCACGTCAGTGTAAATGTTCAGCCGCCCGGCCGAGATATAGTCTTCCAGCTGCATACAGCCCTCCCGGGCTAAACTGAGGGTCAGGTTGACGGGCGTACCAGTAACTGGTAGATTTATCCCATCAAGGCGCGGATTTCTTCGGACCCGTGCGTTAAAGTTAGTACCGGAAAAGCCATCCCTCGGGGTGGCTTTTCTCGTTTATATCTGTCTCAGATAAGCGACCATTCAAAAGCGTCCATGCGCATTGCCTTTCGCAGTTCATTAATCATTTCCTGAAAAACAGTTTCCGGGAACATATTAAAAAGTGACCGGTGAAGCGCCTGTACCGTCTCTTCATCCCGGGACGCCCCGTTGACCAGCAGTGCGGCATACAGGGAGTTCCCCCTTGCCAGGCTGTCAATCCCTCTCAGCTGTCCGGCGCGGATCTGAAGGTATGGCATCCCCGCGAGCATAATGCGCTGCAAATCATCGTTGTTTTTTATCCCGAGAATACGGCAGAACTCCCGGTGGCCGGCCTGAGTCATCTCCAGATCATAAACATGCTCGCTCAGTACTGTTCCGGCCATCCTCGCCATTTCCTGGTCCATCAGGGCAACCAGTTCACTGGTGCGGATGAAATTGCCGATCAGATCGCCAAATGTTGCCGTCAGAAACTCCTGCACAAAATCACTCTTTGATTTGCCGGCGGCTTTAGCCTGCCGCGTGATAGCTTCATCCACATCAGCTGGCACATTACGCACCGTAATGGTGTTAAACAACTCAGAGAGGTCTTTTGATTTGGCATCTTTCATTACGGGCACCCTGTTAACGACTACTGACTGCATTCTGATATCAGCATCTCACACGCGTAAATGTGATGCAATATTTTATATCTGCATTTTTCAGGATGAATTTGATGCATAGGATAAGTTATGATTCCAGCGTCACTCTCTTCATTTTGCACAGATCCGAAAAAAGGCAAAGTCGGATCTCCAGACTGCAGCAGGGCTGTTTTGAAAAAATGCCGGAGATGGAAGCAGCGTAGTAAGCTGATTTAATGATGTAAGAATAAATCTTACATTAAGATATGGAGGGGTTATGGCTCGTACGATGACGGTGGACGTGGGTGATGAGCTGCATGAAAAGCAGGCTGAATCCAGACTTCAGGAACTGCGCGATCTGCTGGCCGAAGGGATCAGCAGCGGCGAGGCGAAACCATGGAACAAGAATGCATTCCTGAGGAATGTCAGGGCCAGGGTGGCAAATGAAAGAGATTGAGCTGACACCCAAAGCAGAAGAGGATCTGGAGGCCATCTGGGACTTCAGCTTCAGACAGATCGGGGTTGTTCAGGCGGATGCATAGATCGGTCGTATAGCTGCAGTATTTGATGTGCTGGCCATGCATGATATCGGCACGCATTGTGCAGAGCTGGGAGACGATATCTGCACACTGCCGGTAGAACCGGCATACGATCTATTTTGTATCATCACATTCTATGGTTACGGTCATTCGTATTCTCAGCCAGTCTCAGGATACGGCGCGACATGCACCCTGGAGATGACCGGGGAACAGGATTCTCAAACAATATAAGTTAATTGTGAGGTCGACATGACCAAAAAAACATTGTGTATGGACTCTTTCATTATTATTCATTTCGCTTATAAAAAAAACGCTCCCGGACGGGAGCGTAAGCCAGTGAAATCGGCGTCAAAAGAGGGTCTGACAAGTGGAGCTGCGGGTTAATTCTGGGTGATCTGGCTGCGATGCTTTTCCGCCTGTTGCTGATGAATAACGGAAGACTGGCCATTATTCGCCTTCTCATGCACAACAGCGGCTTTCTCATGCTCGCTCATTTCGGAAAATGGCTTAGCAGTTTCTTGGGTGTTCTCAGGTTTGGCTTTCATCATTTTTTTATGCATTTCAGCCATGTCCTGATGGGCGGCAGAATTGCCGTTTTGCATCATTTCATGGGACATTGCGGCCTGATCGTGACCGCTCATATCCATCATTTTCATGCTCTCCCCCTGAACTGCACTTTTTTCAGCGGATGATTGCATCTGATGGGCAGGCGCCTGGGCATTATTTACCTGGTCATGCATGTTCATTGTCTCTGCAGCCCAGGCAGATGAAGCGACAGCCATCATGGCAATAAAGGATACAAGGATCTTTTTCATGGTTGGGTCTCCGGTGTTTTCATACCCGAACAATCAATGCTTATAACAGAGAAAGCATTTGATCTCAGGGCTGGTTGATCATCACGCCAGGAGCCGGGCGATTGAATTATCACGCTGTCCTGATTTATGGCTGATTATAAAAAACCGCCTCTGTTTATCGCGTGACTGAACGATGACATTTTTGTCACCTTCCGGGTTTCTCCTGAATAACGGTATTAATCCATTAACAGACGCACACTGAACACAATTTCCCGCCCCTGCTGTTCTGCTGACAGCTCGCCGCCGTGAGCATGAATGATCGACCTTGTAATTGATAATCCCAGCCCCGCGCCTTCCGTGTTGTAGAACCTTGATGAGTCTGCGCGATAGAACCGGTCAAACAAACGTTCCAGATTAGCGGGAACCTGGCCGGACATCGTATTCGTAATCATCACGTTCACACAGTCACTGTCACGCTCAAGGTGTATCGCTGTACAGGTGTTATCGGGAGAATACTTGATTGCATTGGAAAGCAGGTTACTGAAAGCACGTCGGAGCATATCGCTGTCTCCGGCAACAACGCCCTCTCCTTCAACCGTGATTGTCTTTCCTGTTTCGTCTGCCAGGGGCTCGAACAACTCACGTAATTCATTCAGTTCGGCTGCCAGATCCACATCATGTTTATCCAGCCGCAGCAGACCATGCTCTGAACGTGCCAGAAAAAGCATGTCACTGGTCATTCGTGACAACCTTTTCAGTTCTTCCAGGTTAGCGAATAAAATTTCGCGGTAATGCGAAACATCCCTTTCCTTAGCCAGTGCAAACTGCGTCTGCATCATCAGATTACTGACTGGTGTGCGCAGCTCATGCGCGATGTCAGACGAGAAATCTGACAGTTTCCGGAATGCCCCCTCCAGGCGATCAAACATATTATTGAACTCCTGCATGGTCTCAGAGATTTCCGGCGGAGCCAGATCGGGATTTAGACGCTGATCCAGGCTGTGTACGGTCATGGAGGAAGCCAGACTGGTCATTTCCCGTAGCGGTTTCAGACCAATACGTGTGGTCAGCCAGCCCAGAAAAACAGAAATAAAGACCAGACCGATATTGAACCAGAACAGCCAGGTACTGAGTTTGTCCATAAACAGGGTGTGATACCCGGTATCCGTGGCAACCGTAATGATGACATGTTTGCTTCGACCCTGTTCCGGAACCACAGCAACCCGCCGCGAGATACTGCGATACACGGTGTTATTTTCTTCAGTCTGGATCATATAGTCGAGAACATCACCCGACTTATTCAGCAGGATCGCAGGGACAACAGAGTTTTTAGCATACAGCTCCACGATTTTTTCATTTTCCATATTTTTTATAGAAATGAATAAGCCATTGTGCCCCACCATCGCATCGTTTATTTTTTCTGATAATGACTTAATATCCGTTTTGTTCCTG
The DNA here is from genome assembly GCF_964241505.1 of Klebsiella sp. Q11. Classification (NCBI taxonomy): domain Bacteria; kingdom Pseudomonadati; phylum Pseudomonadota; class Gammaproteobacteria; order Enterobacterales; family Enterobacteriaceae; genus Klebsiella; species Klebsiella sp. Q11. Next base: position 134,518 of record NZ_CAXSXW010000018.1, on the reverse strand, counting down.
AACGTCTCTGTTTTAAGAAACTCTTCGGTGAGCTGAAGTTTACCTGTCAGAAAATCGCGGTCCTGATTATCGAAATAGCCATTCAGGGTGCTAATCAGGATAAAACTTGATAACCACCATACCGTAAGCATCACCGCAGAAAAAATCAGGCTCAGGCGTGTGGTCAGGGAAATTTTGAACCTCACTCTTCTCTGATCTCCAGGACATATCCGGCACCGCGAACGGTATGGATCAGTTTTGGCTCAAAGTCATCATCAATTTTACTTCTCAGACGTCTCACGGCGACATCAATCACATTCGTATCACTGTCAAAATTCATGTTCCAGACCAGGGACGAGATAAGACTCCTGGGTAACACTTCTCCGGTGCGTTGCAGCAGCAACTCAAGCAGAACGTATTCTTTACCGGTGAGATGGATCTTCTTCCCCGAACGGATCACGGTCCGGCGCACCATATCAACGGTCATATCGGCGATGGTGCAGACTGTTGCGGCCTGCGAGCGTGCCCGGCGCAGTAGGGTTCTTACACGTGCAACCAGCTCCGTAAAATCAAAGGGCTTAATCAGGTAGTCATCTGCGCCAAGCTCCAGTCCTTTCACTTTGTCCCGCACGTTGTCCTTTGCGGTTAAAAACAGGACCGGTTCTTCGTGCCCGGACTCCCTCAGTGCGCTGATGATTTGCCACCCGTCGAGGAAAGGCAGCATCACGTCCAGTATTATCAAATCATACTGTCCCTTCGACGCGGCCCCGAGACCATCGCGGCCATTATTAAAGAGATCGGCCTGATAGCCTTCCTCAACCAGTCCCTGCTGCAGGTAACGACCTGTTTTTTGTTCGTCTTCAACGATTAAAATACGCTGCATGGTCAACTCGCTGATATGAAAGTAAAAATCTCACGCATGAGCTTTGGCTGTCCCCTAGCTGATCTGAGACGGAGCAAGCATTCCAAGCCACGCTACGGCGCCCAGAATGATAATCGCAACAACGAATTCTGTCAGGATGCTGTTTCGCATCAGGGCAACGCTGCGATCATAATTCCCTTCCCTGACCATAACTTCAAGCCGGGGACCCAGGTGAAACCGGTTTGCTGCAGCCAGAAGAAGCATCAGAACAAACAGAGCCGTCTTGGCAAGCAATATCCTCCCCCAGGAACTGTTGAATAAGGGAGTTAAGTTACCCTCAGCAATATACAGATAGTTGACCAGCGCACTCAGGATCAGGGCTACAACAATCACCGTTCCTGCCGTGGCAAATTTTGCCAGGGAGTCAGATATCACAATGACGCTCTGTGCATTATGCTCGTTTCTGCGCATCAGCAGGATAGCAAATGCAACCAGAGCACCTGTCCAGGCACCTGCAGCGCCGAGATGGGTCAGATCGCTCAGTAAATGGAGATAGTAATGCAGACCGTCATGCATAACGGCGTGTCCTCCCCAGGCAAGTGTAGCCAGCGCCACGCCCCCACTCATCGTCATCAGCAGGCAGGACAATACTCTCTTATTAGTGTAAAGGAACAAAGCACCGAGTGTGGTAAACAGGGCACAGAGCCTGACAATCCAGCTAATACCCACATCAGTTTCTTCTATCACCATCTCGATAACATGGATGGATAATTCTCTGAGGTCAGTTACTCCACTCATGGCATTAGATACCAGGAGCATATTAATGCCAGTAAGAATGATGCCTGTAACAACAGCAAAGGTTATAAACGACCTGAAATTAGTCAGGTTATAGGTTTCATGTCTGACACCGCTTATTCCATATATCTGAAAAAATGGCAATCCAAATATTACCATCAAATCCAGATAAAGAAGAAAACGAATAACAATCATAATCAGGTCGTTCATAATATTACTTCACTGTAAAGGTGTAATTACCGGTAATAGGGTGCGTATCTGAAGAAACCGCGCGCCAGTCAACACGATAAGTGCCAGCGGGTAAAGGTTCTCGCGGAATAATGACCATCGATTTAGGGTCAGCGCCTGGCGCCACTTTTGCCGCGACCGGCATCGGAGAATGTGATGACATGCCTTTCATACCCGTCATCGTTAATTTTGCACCTGAGAATTTCACGGTCAGATTTTCCGAGAAATTAAGCTGAATCTTTTCCGGGGCCGCTACGGCTGAATCAGCCTGTGGCACAGAGCTTTTTAATTCCGGATGGGCCATAGCAGAGAAAGCAACGCCCATAACGAGGCCACCTGTAAGAATGGCTTTATTTAAAATCGACATTTTATTTACCTGTTTAGTTGAGTGTTTTATATCAGTGCGTTAAAACCAGATTCTGGCTCCCGCCAGGAATACTACCTGATGGTCTTTCTCACCTTCTCTTTTCGCCATATCGGATGTTTTCCCGTAAAGTTGATTCCAGGAAACGCCTATATAGGGTGCAAACTCACGGCGTATTTCATAGCGCAGCCGGAGCCCCAGCTCTGTGTCAGTCAGTCCCCTGCCGCGACCCCGCGATTCATCATCCTGACTGTAGAAATTCACCTCATAGGATGGCTGGAGTATGAGCCGGTTAGTCAGTAAAACGTCGTATTCTCCTCCCAGACGAAGGGCTGCTTTTCCGCCATTACTGACAAAACCCGTAATTTCAGACTCAAAATTATAGAGTGCCAGCCCCTGAAAACCGACAGCAGCCCAGGTCCGGGCAGAAGCAGGTCTGAAATCCTGCCTGACACCCGCAACCAAATCCCACCATGGGCCAACCGCATGTCCCCAGAGTAACTGCGCTTCAGCCGCCTCCGTTTCCCCATTGCTTCGTTCACCTTCACTCTTTAGCCAAATCCGATCTGTGTCGCCTCCAATCCAGCTGTTAACACTCCAGCTGAAATTGTTGGTGTTATCCGACCGTTGCCATTCCAGTTGATCCAGCAGAACCAGATAATTAATTGCACTGTCGTGAATCGCATGCCCCTGTAAATTGCCGAATGCAGCCTTCCGGTCGGCATCGGTAACAGGCGGAATTGGCGTTCTGCTCTCAGTTACAATGGGCTCCATTGACGTCATCTCAGTGAAATTCTCATCTGCTGGCATCTGCATGGCAGACATGTCGTGCCCGGCGTGGGGATCTGCAGAGACGGAGCCCGCCGCAATAGAAAGCTGTGAGGTAAACAAACCGGCGACCAGAACAGGTATGGCCTTCAAATTTCTCTTCATTCGCATCATTCCTCCACCCGGACTTCACGAAACATTCCCATTTCCATGTGATAGAGCAAATGGCAGTGATACGCCCAGCGGCCAAGCGCATCTGCTGTCACTCTGTAACTGCGTTTTGTACCAGGGGGAACATCTATTGTGTGTTTACGAACCATGAAATTACCGTTTTCATCTTCCAGATCGCTCCACATACCATGCAGGTGAATGGGGTGAGTCATCATGGTATCGTTGATCAGCGTGATCCTGAGCCGCTCACCGTATTTCAGCAGCACCGGTGCGGCATCTGAAAACTTGATTCCGTTAAATGACCAGGCAAACTTTTCCATGTGGCCGGTTAAATGCAGTTCTATGGTACGGCCAGGTTCACGTCCGTCAGGATCCTCAAAGCGGCTTTTCAAATCCGCGTACGTGAGAACCTTTCTTCCGTTATTTCGAAGACCAATACCCGGATCATTTAATTTCGGAGAGACGCTCATCGCCTGCATATCAACCAGTGGGTTATCCGTTTCTGACGCAGGATGACTTTGCATACCCGGCATTCCGGCCATCCGGGAATGATCCATACCGGCCATGCTGCTGTGATCCATGGGCGCGGAGGATGTCCCGCTATCCGGAAGGTCAGCACCGTCCATAGACATCATCTCTCCGCTGTTATCCATGCCTCCCATCTGGCTGTGGTCCATTCCTGCCATATCATGTCCCATTCCCCCCATACCCATATCTTCCATGGTCAACAGAGGACGGGGATCGAGGGGGGGAACGGCAGCACTTAACCCCTCTCTCGTGGCCAGTGTCCCTCGAGCGTAACCGGTCCTGTCCATGGATTGTGCGAAGATGGTATAGGCCTCACCCTGAGGCTCCACAATGACATCATAGGTTTCGGCAACGGCAATCCTGAATTCGTCAACGGTAACCGGGTTTACATACTGGCCATCTGCAGCCACGACCGTCATTTTCAGCCCGGGGATACGGATATCGAAATAGGTCATTGCCGAGCCGTTGATAAACCGTAAGCGTATCTTTTCACCGGGACGGAACAGTCCGGTCCAGTTTTTCAGCGGGGCCTGCCCGTTCATGAGATAGGTGTAGGTGTAGCCACTGACATCCGCGAGGTCAGTCGGATTCATTTTCATTTCAGCCCACATTTTCCGATCGGCAATGGTGGCTGACAGCCCCCTGGTATTCACGTCGCGGAAAAAAGAGCCAACGGTTGGTTTATTGAAATTGTAGTAATCCGACTGTTTTTTTAATTTTTTCAGCAGGCTGTGAGGATTTTCATCGGTCCAGTCAGACAACATGACCACATGCTCACGATCGTAAGCAAACGGTTCTGGCTCCCTGGCATCGATGATAATGGCACCGTATACCCCCTCCTGTTCCTGCAGACCGGAATGGCTGTGGTACCAGTAAGTCCCGTTCTGCTTAACCTTAAAGGTGTAAACGTAGGTATCATCAGGCTCGATGCCCATAAAACTCAGCCCCGGAACACCATCCATATTGGCCGGAAGAATAATGCCGTGCCAGTGAATGGACGTCTGTTCATTAAGACGGTTTTTGACCTTCAGGGTAATGGTGTCACCTTCTTTCCAGCGAAGAACGGGCCCCGGCAGGCCTCCATTGATTGTTTTGGCCTGACGCTCACTGCCCGTGATATTGACGGCCGTTTCACCAATGGTCAGGTCAAACTGAGTACCCTGCAGGGATGCGGCAACTGGCAGGCTCAGACTGGAACGCGCATTGAAACTCCATACGCCAAGACTTCCGGCTACGCCAGAGAGGGTTAACCCCTTCAGGAAAGTTCGTCGAGACGTTTTCAACAGCATGCGCATTCCCTTATTTAAAGTATGGTTACTGACAGAATTCGAGAACCGATTTAAATTAAATTACTGGTTCATCCACTTACAATGAAATGAATCTAGCACACCTTAAGAAACAAATTAATTACAATCGTGTAATGTACATAGCTGTATTACATTTACGTCATCTTCCCCACAGGTTGATTATTTTTATATATGATCATAAGGACATCTTTTATGTACCTCAGAAGGTAATTACACATGAATATATTAATCACGACCACTGCGTTTACAGCTTTATTTTGTGGGGCAGCTTTTGCTCAGTCCAGTGATATTGCCCATGAAGCACATCGATTTGTTAATAATGCCTCAGCCGTCAGTCATGTGAACTCCTCGATGCATGAAAACTTACCGGACAGGGTTAATAAAAACAACACGCCCTCATTCTCTGAAATGAATGAACATGAAAGGGCCATTGTTGCGCATTCATTTATGAACAACAGCGCGTCCTATGCGCATCAGAAAATGATTGAGGAACATAAAAAAATGCTGTCCGGCAGTGATGCAAATTCAAAGACCTCGTCTTCTTCTTTTAACGAACTGAATGCCGGAGAAAAAGCCGCTCTCGTGCATGAGCAGGTCAATAATGCCGGTGCGGAAGCACATCAGACGCAGGCAAGAAAGCTTCGCGGGCTGTATTCGACCAGGTAACTGCAGGCGGGTTAGTGCTTAGCGTCAGGTGCGCAGCAGGGCTTTACTGACGGGTTACGTAGCAGGACATGAGCCCCATATTGCTCTGCCGTAACCTGTTTCAGTCCCGTTAATCATCACCGTCGGGCTGGTCATACAGTTCCCAGAGCTTCAGGAGCAAACGGGAAACAAGATATGTTACAAAAATGACGACCATCAACGGTGCTCCCGATTAACTGACAGATGACACGCCTCCTGAAAACCCCTAGCATACGCCGCAGTGTTCATGCTAACGGCGAATTCCAGTAAATGTATTCTACCGATGTCGTAAAAGAAAATGCCTACCTTTCAGCCACCCGCTCGGGGCTGGAATCGAACGAGATCGCTACTCTTCAGCGCTCCTTGCCTTCCCGGTTTAATCTGCGGCATTTGAAAAAAAATGAATCATTAAAACTCGTACTGCAAAAGAAAGCGGGAAAATCACGTGTCGTGGCCTATAAATTTACGTCCGGTTCATTTAATTACACGGCGTATCGTATATCAGATAAAAAGTTCTATAACCTTTCCGATACTTCCGGGAAAGGCAGTCTCGATTATCCGTTACCGGCCACAGCAAGACTCAGTTCGCCTTTCAATCCTGCAAGACTTAACCCGGTATCGGGAAAAGTGAGTCCCCATAATGGCATTGATTATTCCATGCCCATGAACACGAAAATAGTCAGCGTCATCGACGGAAAAATCACCCGGGCCGAATACAACAGTACCATGGGATATTTTGTTGAAGTAACGGGAAAAGCCGGTGTTAAAACTCGCTATCTCCACCTCAATAAAATACTCGTTACTAAAGGGGCCAGGGTTACCCGGGGAGACGCTATTGCGTTATCCGGTAACAGCGGACGTTCATCCGGTCCTCATCTGCATTACGAGCTGGTCATCAATAACAATCCTGTTAACTCACTGGCGTTCCGGGCAGCGGCACCCGCTGATAACAAACTTGAACAGCATGCCTTTGCGCATGCCAGAGACTACGAACGATACCTGGACTGATAACGGGGCCGCGACGCGGCCCCGTCTGCCGGATTAATTTTTTTTATCGTTTTCACTTCCTTGATGTTGATGATCTCCATGCCCTCCGTGGCCGTGGAAAAGATGCATGAGCGGGCAGACCAGCAATAACAGATATGGCCAGTAACCTGCCACATGTGACCAGTGTTCGCGCAGGAGGGCAAATGCCGCGATCGCGGCGACAGCAATAAGCGCATAGGTGGTACTTTTCATACTGGACTCCTTCTGTTCGTAACAGCCCCTTCACTCAGTGTTATTTCCCGAGCCTGACACTTTTCAGACGCAACGCATTCACAATGACGCTGACGGAGGAAAGAGCCATGGCCGCCGCCGCAATAACTGGCGACAGCAGTATTCCATACACAGGATAAAGCAGACCTGCAGCCACAGGCACGCCAAGTGCGTTGTAGATAAATGCAAAAAACAGATTCTGTCGGATATTTTTCATGGTGATTTCTGACAGATGACGGGCCCTGTTCAGTATCATCAAGTCGCCTTTGAGAAGGGTGACTCCGGCACTTTCAATTGCCACATCTGTACCCGTTCCCATGGCTATACCCACGTCAGCCGCTGCCAGCGCCGGGGCATCATTCACACCGTCTCCGGCCATCGCAACCACATGGCCAGACGCTTTCAGTCGGGTTATCACTGCTTTTTTGCCATCCGGCAGAATCCCGGCTTCAACCTCATCTATTCCCAGTTTCCGTGCGACTGCTTCAGCGGTAAGCTGGTTATCCCCGGTGAGCATAACGATGCGGATCCCCGCCTGACGCAAAGCTTTAAGCGCATCCGGCGTGGTTGCTTTCACGGGATCCGAGATAGCTATCAGGCCTGCAAGGTGCCCGTCTGTGGCCACATAGATAACGGTAGCACCTTCCATCCGCAACGTATCCGCAACGGCCTTTTGATTATCAATAACGATACTGTTTTCCTGCATAGCCAGTTCATTACCAATAACAACCCGTTGACCTTCGACATCGCCTGAGACACCTTTACCCGACGGCGCATTGAAATGAGTGACTGCGGGTATTGCGATCCCCTTTTCCTGTGCTGCTTTAACTACTGCCATACCCAGCGGATGCTGCGAGCCTTTTTCCACTGCGGCCGTTACACGCAAAAGAGATGTTTCCCCACCCGGATTGAGACTGATAATCCCTGTCACCGTCGGCGAACCTTCCGTGAGCGTGCCTGTTTTGTCGACAACCAGCGTGTCCACTTTTTCAAGACGCTCAAGGGCTTCGGCATTCTTAATTAACACCCCGGCCTGGGCTCCTTTGCCCACCCCCACCATTATCGACATCGGCGTGGCCAGCCCCAGCGCGCAGGGACAGGCAATAATCAGGACCGACACAGCCGCAATGAGACCGTGCGCCATCCTGGGCTCGGGCCCCCAGACAGACCAGATCATGAAAGCAACAACCGCGATAAGTATCACCAGAGGAACAAACCAGCCTGAAACGCTGTCAGCCATTCTCTGGATGGGGGCCCGCGAACGCTGTGCATCAGCGACCATCTGAACAATTCGTGAGAGCATCGTTTCATCACCGACTTTCTCTGCACGGATGATAAGACTACCTGTCTGATTAATCGTCCCCCCAATGACGGGTTCACCCTCCGTTTTGGTAACCGGCATAGATTCCCCGGTCACCATCGATTCATCAACGGTTGTTTTGCCTTCGATCACAATACCGTCGACCGGAATACTCTCTCCTGGTCTGATGCGGAGCTTATCGCCAGGCAGAACATCTTCCGCATTAATATCCGTTTCATGACCGTCATGATCCAGCCGCCTGGCGGTTTTGGGGGCAAGATTCAGTAGTGCAGTAATGGCACCTGAGGTTTGTTCCCGTGCCCGCAGCTCAAGAACCTGTCCCAGCAGAACAAGCACCGTAATAACTGCTGCGGCTTCAAAATAAACGGCCACCAGGCCATCCATGTTTCTGAACGATGCAGGAAACCAGGAGGGGAAGACGGTTGCAATGACGCTGTACACCCAGGCTACGCCGGTGCCCATTGCAACAAGGGTAAACATATTCAGGGAGCGGTTACGTAACGACATTCCGGCCCGGGCGAAGAATGGCCAGCCACACCACAACACGACAGGAGAGGCCAGAAGCAGCTGCAGCCATGTGTTGTACTGTGGCGGTACTGTATTCCTCAAGGCGGGAAACAGATGAGATCCCATTTCGAGTACCAGAACCGGAAACGCCAGCAACAACCCCAGCCAGAAGCGTCTTGTCATGTCGCGAAGTTCATCACTTGGCCCCGTGGATGCCGTAGCTACGAGCGGCTCCAGTGCCATTCCACAGACAGGACAGCTTCCGGGACCACTGCGGCGTATCTCCGGGTGCATCGGACATGTCCACACACCTTCAGAATTCTCTTTCTCCGCCTGGTGGTGAGGCTGTTTTATCTGATCAGGGCTGACTTCGTGATGATCGTGGTGATGGTGATGGTGATGGGAATGTTCACTGGCATCTTCGGTAAGATAACGATCGGGATGGGCTTTAAATTTACTCTCACAGCTGGCGGAGCAGAAATAAAGTTGATGGTCCTGGTATCGAATGCTGCTGTGCGCCCTGTCGGGCAGGATGGCCATCCCGCACACGGGATCTCTCACCTTATGCAATACGTGGCTCTCGTCCGGGGATAATGTCTGCTCAGAAGCAGTCTGGTTGTTGTGTTGCACTGCATTGTCATTTTTCACAGTAACTCTCCTTATGCATAACGAAGCATCTTCTGTCTTCAGGGTATGTCATGGATGCGATTACCACGAATGCCGCCGGCATAAGAGTGCCTGCTGCCGGCGTCCCGTTATCAGCCGTTCCGCTGACTATTCGATTCGCTGGAAGACTTTTTTACTTCCATCCGGTGAGAATGCGATAACATCGTAAGCCTCTTTTCGGGCTCCCATCTCCATTCCAGGACTTCCTGCTGGCATACCGGGGGTGGCGAGACCGTATATACCTGAACCAGACTGCATTGCCTTATGTATCGTTGTCGCAGGCACATGGCCTTCAATGATCAAATTACCGGCAACCGCGGTATGACAACTTCGCAGTCCTGCAGGAACAGCATGCTTTTCTTTCAGGGCTGACAGCGCCTGATCATTCATGACGTGAGTTCGTACTTCAAACCCGTCTTTTTCCATCGCTTTGCCCCACAGGGAACAACAGCCACAGTTTTCAGATTTGTACATATCAATCACTTTTTCACTCGCCATCGCGGGCAGTGAAAGGCCGAGAGCCAGCGCCATCAGAACCACTTTTTTCATACTCACCTCTGTATATTATCGATTTAAACCCTGACGTCAGGGTGAATCAGTAAAGAAGGACACCCACAGGGGGTGCCCTTTCAGGTTCAGGACACGCTTTTTTTATGTCTGCGCAGCCAGATTAATTTGTAGGCGGCAGGAATAATGAACAGGGACAGCAGCGGAGCCGTGATCATCCCACCAATCATGGGTGCCGCGATACGGCTCATGACTTCTGAACCTGCACCGGTTCCCCAGAGTATTGGCAGCAGACCCGCAATGATCACCGCCACGGTCATGGCTTTCGGCCGGACACGCAGTACGGCACCATGATAGAGGGCTTCATCAAGGCCTTCCGGTGTGAACGTCTCTTTACGGGACAATTCCGGGTGCGCTTCAATGGCATGACGCAGATACATCAGCATGACCACGCCAAACTCTGCTGCCACCCCGGCCAGGGCGATAAATCCGGTTCCGGTCGCCACAGACATATGGAAGCCCTGCCAGTACAGGAACCATATCCCGCCAATCAACGCAAACGGCAGACTCATCAGGATCAGCAGGGCTTCGTCAACACGGCGAAATGCCAGATATAACAGGATGAAAATGATCATCACCGTCATCGGTACCATCAGTTTTAATTTCTTGCTGGCGTGCTCGAGTAATTCAAACTGTCCTGAGAATGCCACACTGGTCCCCGGTCTCAGTTTCACTTTCTCGCTGATGACCGTCTTAATATCGTTAACCACTGACACCATGTCCCTGCCGCGGGCATCAACATAAATCCAGCTGGCTGGCCGGGCATTTTCGGTTTTCAGCATGGTTGGTCCGGAAACGACTTTAATATCGGCAACATCGCCCAGTGTGATCTGCTGCTTCATCGGGGTCAGGATCGGCATCTGTTTCAGCGCCTGCGGACTGTTGCGGTAATCCTGTGGGTAACGAATGTTAATAGGGTACCGGGCCACGCCTTCCACCGTTTCCCCTACCGTCGCACCGCCGATGGCTGATGAGACGAACAGCTGGACATCACCTACTGTCATCCCGTACCGGGAAGCTTTTTCCCGGTTAATGTCCACATCAATGTAACGTCCACCTTCCAGTCGCTCAGCCAGGACAGACACCACACCCGGTACCGTTTTGGTTACCGCCTCGATACTCTGCGCCGTCGCGTCGATATCCGACAGAACAGTCCCGGACACTTTGATACCTATCGGGCTTTTGATCCCGGTTGAGAGCATATCAATACGGTTACGGATTGGCGGCACCCAGAGGTTTGCCAGACCCGGTAAACGGACTGTCCTGTCGAGTTCATCAATAATCTTGTCAATTGTCATGCCGGGACGCCACTGATCCTCAGGTTTGAGCTGGATCGTGGTTTCCACCATTTCGAGCGGCGCGGAATCCGTTGCGGTCTCTGCTTTACCGGTCTTGCCAAATACAGAAGCCACTTCAGGAACGCTTTTGATTAACTTGTCTGTTGTCTGCAGGAGCGCTGCAGCTTCTGCCGGAGAGACGCCAGGCAAGGTCGACGGCATATACAGCAGATCGCCCTCGTTAATCTTCGGCAGAAATTCACCGCCCACCTGACTCAGTGGCCAGATAACCGTGAAAATGGACAAGGCCGCAACCAGCAGGGTTGTTTTTGGCCAGTGGAGGACCCGCAGCAGCAAAGGATGATACGCTTTGATCAGCACCCGGTTCAGGGGGTTACTTGTCTCGGCAGGAATTTTCCCCCGGATCCAGAATCCCATCAGAATAGGAATGACGATGATGGCCAGTGCGGCCGCTCCCGCCATGGAGTACGTTTTCGTGAATGCCAGCGGGCCAAACAGACGACCTTCCTGCCCTTCCAGGGTAAAGATAGGAATAAAGGACAGGGTGATGATCAGCAGGCTAATGAACAACGCGGGTCCCACTTCCACGGAGGCGTCGGTAATCACCTTCCAGCGGGTGGCGTTGTCAATCTGCTCACCCGGATGCTGATGATCCCACTCCTCAAGCCGTTTGTGCGCATTTTCAATCATCACAATGGCGGCATCCACCATCGCACCGACGGCAATCGCTATCCCTCCCAGCGACATGATATTGGCGTTCAGTCCCTGGAAGTGCATGACGATAAAGGCGATACACAGGCCAAGCGGCAGAGAGATAATCGCCACCAGGGCAGAACGTACGTGCCACAGGAACAGAGCACAGACGATGGCCACCACGATAAACTCTTCCAGAAGTTTGGAACTGAGGTTATCAATCGCCCGGTCGATTAACTGGCTGCGATCGTAGGTGGTCACGATTTCAACGCCTTCCGGCAGGCTGGCCTTCAGCGTCTCCAGTTTATCCCTCACTGCCGTGATAACGTCGCGCGCATTTTTACCCGACCGCAGGATCACCACGCCGCCAGCGACTTCTCCCTGGCCGTTCAGCTCGGCAATACCACGCCTCATTTCGGGCCCGGTCTGCACGCGGGCAACATCCCGCAGATAAACCGGCACGCCGTTCTCACCTGTTTTCAGGACGATGTTATTAAAATCATCAATGCTCTGAAGATAACCGCTGGCACGGACCATATACTCCGCTTCGGCCATTTCAACGGATGAGCCACCGGCCTCCTGGTTAGACGATTCAAGTGCCTGTTTCACTTCGGGCAGGCTGATACCGTACTGGGACAGTTTTACCGGATTGACCTGAATCTGGTACTGTTTCACCACGCCGCCAACCGAAGCGACCTCAGCCACGTTCGGGATGGTTTTCAGCTCAAATTTCAGGAACCAGTCCTGCAGAGAGCGCAGTTCTGAAAGGTCGTGTTTTCCGTTGCGATCGACAAGGGCATATTCAAATATCCAGCCCACTCCCGTGGCGTCCGGGCCGATTTCAGAGCTCACACCCGCAGGCAGTTTGCCCTGAACCTGATTCAGGTATTCCAGCACGCGCGAACGGGCCCAGTACAGATCGGTGCCGTCTTCAAAAATGACATACACATACGAATCACCGAACTGTGAAAAGCCACGCACGGTTTTTGCGCCAGGTACGGACAGCATGGTGGTGGTAAGCGGATAGGTGACCTGGTTTTCTACAATCTGCGGGGCCTGTCCGGGATAGCTGGTTTTAATAATGACCTGCACATCTGACAGGTCAGGCAGCGCATCGACCGGCGTGTTAATTATCGTCCATGTGCCCCAGATGCTGAGAAACAGTGCGCCCATCATGACCAGGAAACGGTTGGCGACAGAGCGCCGGATAATCCATTCAATCATCGTCGTCTCCTCAGTGCCCTGAATGCATATTTACAGGCTGCTCAGACATTGCTGGCATACTGTTTTCTGTTTTTTCAGGGTGGCGCATACGTTCCAGCGCGCCCGTAATATTGGCTTCGGAGTCAATGAGGAACAGGCCACTGACCACCACGGTATCGCCTTCATTCAGGCCGGAGCCAATGCCGGACTGTTGCTGTGATTCATGCAGAACGTGGATCTGTTTCGGCACAAACTTGCCTTCATCATCAACAGTAATCACGCGCTGTTCTTTGCCGGTATCGATAACGGCCTGGCTTGGTATCAGCAGCATCTCCTGGCTCTTGGTATTCAGTTTCAGATAGGCATTCATGCCCGGCTTGAGAAACTCATCCTTATTAGAAACCTGGAGACGGACCTGAAGCGTACGGGTTGTCTGATCCACGCTGGGAAGAATGTTCCATTTTTCGACATGGAATGTTTTATCCGGATAAGCCGGTACCGAAATTTCAAACTGCGACGTATCTTTCAGCAGATATGCGATAGATTCTGGCACTGCAGCGCTGATCCAGACCGGGTCCATCCCCTGAATCTGAGCCACTACTTTATCTTTCGAAATATTCATGCCGGTGCGCAGGTCAAACGCAGTAATGACACCATCAATAGGTGCTTTAATGGTAAAACGGGTCTGGATTGTGCGGGTTGAACGCAGCCTTTGAATATCCTCTTCCGGCATACCAGCTAGACGAAGTCGCTCCAGAACCCCTTTTATCTGGGTTGACGTACCGCCTGTACCGGATAACAGCAGGAACTCACTTTGTGCCTCAACCCATTCAGGAATGGTGATATCGATAAGCGGAGTGCCTTTCTTCACATGATCGCCAATCGTCAGGGGATACACTTTTTCGACGAAACCGTCAGAGCGCGCCTGCACAATGACAAACTGATACTCGTTGTAACTGACATTAGCCGGGATTGTCTGAGAATAATTCAGCATTCCTCGCGTGACTTTTTGCGTTTTTAATCCCAGATTCTGAACCTGCGTTGGATCGATACGGATCCCGCCACTGCTTTTATCGCCGCTTTCATCAGCATATTTTGGCATCAGGTCCATATCCATAAAGGGAGATTTTCCGGGTTTATCAAATTTGGTATCCGGTTTCATCGGGTCATACCAGAAAAGTACCTTTCGCTCCGGTGCCTTTTGTTCGGTTTGTACTGTTTTTTGTGATGAGTTTACATACTGCCAGGCAGTAACCGATATCAGCCCTCCTGCTATGAGGCTGCTGATAATTATTGCAGCATATTTTATCTTTAAAGAAGCCATACAATTTCTCGCTGAAAAATCAAAACACCTGGCATATGCGCCCGATCATTCATTCACAGTAATCCCTTAATGAATGTTCAGGCGCACTGGATGTATTCGCTCCGGACTGATAATCAGGATTGCGTAACGTTAATGCTTTTGAGTAAGGAGATATTGCCCTGCTGAATAAACGAGAAATCGACATGGTTGCCGGTTTTCAGGGCATTGATAGCGTCGTCTGCATTAACAAAAGTGAAGCGCATGGTCATTGCAGGCCAGCCCACAGCAGGGATTGCTTCGTGCGAAATGGTAATCTTTTTACTATTCATATCAATGTCTTTAACGACACCGGTGCCCTTGATAACCTGCTGTACCGAAGCATCACTGGCAGCATTCATATCGCCATGCTGATGTGTTTCAGCATGAAGACCGGCAGAAAACATGACAGAGAAGGCACCAAATAAAACGGCTTTAAGTGAATTACGCATTTTTAATTTCCTGATTAATTAAATAAATTTACTCTACCCAACCGCCACCCAGCGCGGTAAACAGATTAATTTCGTTAACCTGTCGGGAATAGGTAAGATCGAGAATGGTTTGCTGCGTAGCGAAGAGGGAACGTTCTGCATCCAGCACTTCGATGTAACTGACAGCACCACTTGCATATAATCCTCTGGCACGCTGGAGAGTTATCTGAAGTGAATCAAGATAACGCTGCTGTGACTCAAGTTGCTGGCTAAGGCTGTCGCGCAGCGCAAGCGTGTCGGAAACATCCTTAAAGGCTGACTGAATTTTTTGTTCGTAATTAACCACCGATTGTTGCTGGCGAATTTCAGCCAGCTTCAGATTGGCTTTATTCCTGCCAGCATTAAATATAGGAATTTCAATTTTAGGGATAAAATTCCACATTCCACTTCCTGACGTAAACAGGCTTGACAGCTCCGTACTGCTTGCGGAAAGACCACTGGTCAGGGTAATGGAGGGGAAAAAGGCCGCTCGCGCTGCGCCAATATTGGCATCAGCCGCTTTCAGCTGATATTCCGCTTCCATAATATCCGGTCGCTGCAGCAAAATTTGTGAAGATAGATTTGGTGGCAATTTTACTGGTGCGATCTCCCCGCCTTTCATCCCTTTTTCTGACGGCAGTGCGCGGTACGTTCCCAGCACCAGTTGCAGGGCATTGTTTGCCTGAGCCAGATCGCCTTCTCGTTTGGCTATTTCGGCGCGGGTACTTTCGATTTGTCCTCTCGCCTGTTCAAGTGCCAGAACGTTCGTACTCCCGGTCACGAGCTGTTGCTCAACGAAAGCATAGGACTGTTCATAATTTTTCAGCGTTTCCCGCGCAATACGGAGTTGTTCGTACGCCAGTTGCTGGCTGAAATAGCTTTGTGAAACGCTGGAGACCAGCAGGATATGTACAGCCCGACGGGCTTCTTCGCTGGCAAAGTAGTTCTGGCGATCAGCGTCACTCATGTTCTTGAGCTTGCCGAAAAAATCGAGCTCATAGCGGAGTTCCAGACCCGCGTCGTACTTCTGTGTGGTCGGCTTGTCGCCTTTCAGACCACCGCTGTAGGTGATCCCGGATGAGGCATTCAGCTGGGGATAACGATCTGCATCCGTGACGTTGAACTGGGCCCGGGCCTCTTCAACCTTCAGGGCAGCCATTCTCAAATTACGGTTATTAGCAAGGGCTTCCCCGATCAGCCGGGTAACCTGGGGATCGACAAAAAAGTTACGCCAGCCCGTATCCTGATAACCATTCACTGCTGGCGTCAGGCTGTTTCGGGACAGTGAAAACTGCTGGGGTACCGGTGCTGCCGGGCGCTGATATTCAGGTGCCAGAGAGACACAACCAGCCAGGATGAATATCGTGCTGATGCTGAGTAATTTTAATTTGAACATAACGCTTCTCGTCCAGGCAGACCTGGTAAATGGTTCAAATGAAGTCCAGAGTATTGATAGGGGTACTTTACCTAACGCTCTCTGTTTGCCGAGTGACAGGATAATGACAATGTTGTCATTTTTGCTGTAATCCGTTGATAACGATCGTGGGCGCAATAGAATGACATTAGCAGCCAGCCGGGGAGCAAGATGAAAATATTGATCGTCGAAGACGAAATTAAAACAGGTGAATATCTCAGCAAAGGGCTTACAGAGGCAGGGTTCATAGTGGATCACGCTGATAATGGTCTTACCGGATATCATCTCGCCATGACAGCCGAGTATGATTTAGTCATTCTGGATATCATGCTACCTGATGTGAACGGCTGGGATATCATCCGCATGCTGCGCACTGCCGGAAAGGGTATGCCGGTCTTACTGCTGACAGCCCTCGGCACGATCGAACATAGGGTCAAAGGACTGGAACTGGGTGCGGACGATTATCTGGTTAAACCCTTTGCGTTTGCCGAACTGCTCGCCCGGGTGAGAACCCTTCTGAGGCGGGGAAACACGATGATCACGGAAAGCCAGTTTAAGGTGGCTGACCTCTCGATGGATCTCGTATCCAGAAAAGTCAGTCGCGCCGGAAACCGCATTGTGCTCACCAGTAAAGAGTTCAGCCTGCTGGAATTCTTCATTCGCCATCAGGGAGAGGTTCTTCCCCGCTCCCTGATTGCCTCTCAGGTCTGGGACATGAATTTTGACAGCGACACTAATGCGATCGATGTCGCAGTAAAGCGACTCCGCGCTAAAATAGACAACGATTACGAGACAAAGCTGATCCAGACAGTCCGGGGCGTGGGCTACATGCTGGAGGTCCCGGATGCATAGCAAACCTTCCAGACGCCCTTTCTCACTCGCTCTGCGGCTGACCTTTTTTATCAGCCTGTCCACGATACTGGCTTTTATCGCCTTCACCTGGTTTATGCTGCATTCTGTTGAAAATCATTTTGCCGAGCAGGATGTCAGCGATCTTCAACAAATCAGCACCACACTGAACCGTATACTGCAGTCCCCGGTGGATCCGGATGATAAAAAAATAAGCAAAATAAAGGAATCAATTGCCAGCTACCGCAACGTTGCCCTTTTGCTCCTCAATCCCAGGGGTGAAGTGCTCTTTAGCTCAACTCAGGGGGCGGCACTACGCCCGGCAGTGAATTCAGCAGATTTTAGCGAGCACAGCCGCGCACGGGATGTCTTTCTCTGGACGGTGGAGGATCCTGCGGGACCGATGGATACCGGGTCCGAAATGAAGATGGAAACATACAGGATTATCGCCTCCTCTGGTCAGGCGATATTTCAGGGCAAACAGCAGAACTATGTCATGCTGACTGGCCTATCCATTAATTTCCATCTCCATTACCTCGATGCGCTGAAAAAGAACCTGATTGCGATTGCCGTCGTGATAAGCCTGTTGATTGTTCTGATCATTCGAATCGCTGTCCGTCAGGGGCACCTGCCCCTTCGTAATGTCAGCAATGCCATTAAAAACATCACCTCCGAGAATCTTGATGCGCGACTGGAACCGACACGCGTTCCCATTGAGCTGGAGCAACTGGTTATCTCGTTCAATCATATGATTGGAAAGATTGAGGATGTCTTTACCCGCCAGGCCAATTTCTCTGCCGATATCGCGCATGAGATCAGAACGCCCATCACCAATCTGGTGACGCAGACTGAAATCGCACTGAGTCAGGATCGAACACAGAGGGAACTTGAGGATGTCCTCTATTCCAGTCTTGAAGAGTATAACCGGATGACCAAAATGGTCAGCGATATGCTGTTCCTGGCACAGGCAGATAATAATCAGCTGATACCTGACAGGGTCATGTTTGACCTCAGAGCGGAAGTCATGAAAGTCTTCGAGTTTTTCGAAGCCTGGGCCGAAGAACGCAATATCACGCTCAAATTTAACGGGATGCCCTGCCTGGTTGAGGGAGATCCACAAATGTTCAGAAGGGCGATCAATAATCTGTTATCCAATGCCCTGCGTTATACCCCGGAGGGACAGGCAATCACCGTCTCAATAAGAGAGCAGGAGAGCTTTTTTGACCTTGTGATTGAAAATCCGGGGAAACCGATCCCTGAAGAACATTTATCAAGGCTGTTTGACCGTTTTTATCGGGTGGATCCATCCAGACAACGAAAAGGAGAAGGCAGCGGCATCGGCCTTGCGATTGTGAAGTCAATCGTGGAAGCACATCACGGAAGAGTGCAGGTGGAATCAGACGTACGCTCCACGCGTTTTATCTTATCCGTGCCCAGACTGGAGAAAATGATCCCGGAAACCCAATGCTGAAAATAAAGATGTAAATGACAAAGATGTCATTAGCCTGTCATGCAGCAAACAGAAGCCATTCGATATAATTAGTGCAACTTATCAGGAAGGCTGGATTGCTTCATCAATACCCGGCGTCAGAGTACGCCAGGAAATGAATATCCAGCCCTCTTCCGGAGAAATAAACGCTGCCGAACTTGTTTCAGTTATGGAACTGAAAACACCGGTTGTACTTCCCCGGACATCACTAATTCAGAAATGGAGAGTTATCATGAAAAATATCGTATTAGCATCTTTGCTGGGCTTTGGTTTAATTTCATCGGCCTGGGCCACTGAAACCGTGAATATCCATGATCGCGTCAACAATGCACAGGCTCCTGCTCACCAGATGCAGTCTGCTGCGGCTCCAGCCGCCATCCAGGGGGCAGCTCCACGGATGGCCGGTATGGATCAGCATGAACAGGCTATTATTGTTCATGAAACCATGAACAATGGTTCAGCAGATGCACATAAAAAAATGGCGGAAAGTCATCAGAAGATGATGGGAACTGGCACCGTTAACGCTTCCCGTCCGGCGACTTCGTTTGCGGCGATGAATGAACATGAAAGAGCAGCTGTTGCCCATGAATTTACGAATAACGGTCAGTCCGGCCCCCATCAGGCTATGGCTGATGCACACCGCCGCATGATCAATGCGGGCTGATGACAACTGAAGTTTCCGTGCGGTTACCCTTTCCTTGATAGATTGTCCCTTATACGGATATGTTGTTATTTTTTGCCCCCTTCAGGGGGCTTTTTTGTCTGACTCAGCTAAACTTATCCGGTAACCATCTGAAAGGGTTTATTATATGAAAATCACAAATTCGCTTTTTGTTATACTGATGTTATCCCTGCCAGCGATTTCCGCAGAACATTCAGAAATGAAAATGTCAGATATATCCTCATCGGCATCGTCACAGGAATATATGTCCGGCATGAAAGGTATGCATGACAAAATGATGGCCGCTGTAAAAGATTCCGATCCCGACAAGGCTTTTGCGAAAGGCATGGTAGCACACCATGAAGGGGCAATAGCAATGGCTGAGACCGAGCTAAAATACGGAAAAGATCCGGAAATGAGAAAGCTCGCGCAGGACATCATTAAAGCTCAAAAAGGTGAAATTGAGCAGATGAATAAATGGCTTGGCAATCAAAAATAATGATTGCGGAAATAATATATTGCGCGTACAGTACAGAGTGTTCCCGGGCACGGGAACCTGTTAATCGTTAATTAATCAAAACCCGATTCATTTCGGGTTTTTCCTTTTAAACCCCCCAACGCATGCACTGCACCGAGTGAAATTCACCTGAGCCAATTCTGCTTGCTTATTATTTCGATGGGAATTGCTGATTTTAATTAAGTCTATGTTTTAAAGGTGTTTCTCATGCCTGGGTTTGGCAGGGGGTCGTCCTGTTCTCTGGTCATGCGCAATGGCAATTCGCAGTCAGGGCTCAAGACTACTTTTACCTCTTTTTTAACAGAAAGTTTCTGGACCCGATACTTGCCGGAAACATCATCTGCTGTTCATCCCGACCAATAAAACGAAGGTATCACTCTCGTTTGAATCTCACTTACTTTCCATTTTGTAATAAAGAATCAAGTTTTCCAGTGATATATCAATACCAACTTTTTTTAATAACCTTTTTCGCGCAGTGTATATTTCTTTCAGCATATCTTCATAACCCTGACCAAGGTGAATTTGTTTATGGCAATTGCAACACAGAGATATGATATTTTCTTCAACATCAAGAGATGTGTCAAAAGCATCTTGCCTGGACATAGGTACAATGTGATGAGGTTCTGTGTAATTTAAGGATGAATTTCGCCTTCTGAATGTTGGGTGGTCACTATCGACTTCACATTTGTAACCTGCTTTATTCAGCGCATTTTGGGATACGCCTTTACTCCTGGGATACGAGAGGCCATTTTTTACTTCTATTGCATTTTTCTTTGGTTTGGCTTCCCCTGTATATTCAAACGTCTGAACGTTGTCAAAGATATTACTTTTCTCTATGGCATTGATCAACTCATCGTCAGAGTAATACTCACTGCTGGCCATTTCTGTTGTACCAAAAAAATCCAGTTCGTTAATTGCCTGAACAAGTTCCTCACGAATTGTCCATAAGTTTCTTTTGGGTTTTCCGCCGATTTCTTTACTCTTCATTACGGTAATGAATTTTGTACCGGATGCGATATTTCCGACACCTTTAACCTCGAATCTACCAAGTTCTTTTTGAACTCTGCCACCCAGTCCGTTTATGACTCCATTAGCACTCATGCTGTGCAGGTCGTACTTCTTACCAATATCGAAGCATGTGCAGGAATGATTTGGCTCAATAAACCATTTTTTTAACGCTGCAATACTTTTTGTGTCAAAAACTTTATCATTTGTTAATAAAGTTTTCCATTCTTCCACACTGATATCAATGTCACAGACATACTCTCCATCAATCACTTCGCATATTTTTTTAATCACATTCATTCCCCTGTTATACAGATAGTCATAATGAAAATATAAAGCTCGCTAACCGGTATGGTTGCGTAAGGACCGTAGTCTCTCAGAGACCGTGCTTTCTTTTTTTTCAGGCCTGGACACTAAAGGGTCTGTTGCACCCCGAAAAAATTTGTTGCGGGGATTGCTCATTGAGATGAGCCTCTGCTCGATCATACCAGATCAGCAGGCTGCCCCCAATGCTATGGCTTCTTAGTTTGGCCATTATCCGGCCTTCCTCACGACCAATAAAATAGAGACATTACCCGTGACGCTGCCACCGTCTCAGCCCGGAACGATCAGTGAGCGCTTCTGATGACCTTCGGTTTTTTTAACGAAGCGGGTGGGATACGGTTTGTTGCTGAAATCTTAATAATAACCAACAACTGATGCTAATTTCGAACTTTTAACATATATGAATATAAATGTTATGAATAATTGCATTTACAGGAAATATCATGCGTTTTGTCATCCGGGATCCGAAAAAAGGCAAATTCGGATCTTTTCAGGTAACCAATTCAGAGAGATGAAAAAAGCATTAGAGACAGTAAAGATTTTCATGCTGGAGGTATAACTTCCGGGACTAGCAGACGGTCTTCTTTGAGAGGGGCGTCATTCGCATCCTGATAATGACACCCTGAATCTATTCATGGTAAAGCGGTGCTCAGACCGTTGGTGTATCGATTGCCATGGTAATTGAGGGATGGTAATTGCGAACGGCGCCCACAGCCAGCGAGACCGGT
Source organism: Klebsiella sp. Q11 (assembly GCF_964241505.1). Taxonomy (NCBI): domain Bacteria; kingdom Pseudomonadati; phylum Pseudomonadota; class Gammaproteobacteria; order Enterobacterales; family Enterobacteriaceae; genus Klebsiella; species Klebsiella sp. Q11. The sequence goes on along the minus strand of NZ_CAXSXW010000018.1, from coordinate 112,524 downwards.
TGCCAAGCGAAATCCTCCGTCTGCAGGCTGTACACATCGGCCAGCATATGGCCAAAAGGCCGAACAAAGTTGGTGTTTAGCCATTTGCGCTCGGTGGCCGGTAGTAGCGCCAAAGGGCGTCTGTCATGAATAGCTGGCAGCCATGATGATGAAGCACCGGCACTGGTGTGCTGGCGCGATGTTATACCGCGCATGCCAGTCGGCAGCGGAGCAAATCGGCATATCAGATGCCAGGGCTGCGAGAAATTCCTCTCAGCTATGGAACTGTGCAAAGTGACCACACATAGGCAGCTGATCCTTTTGGCGCTGGACAGTAAAGTATAGAATATTGGTAATTTCAGACCGAGACTCATCATTGTGAGGTTATATTGAACCTTTATTACACCCCAATGATTAACACTCAATTTTTATTGAACCATCAACTTTTCAAGCTTTGAATACATTTCAATGCTTTGATATATAATCGATTTTTTTATTCGTCATTGGCGGACAAAGGAATAGGAATGGCCACTGTTTCCATTAGTTACTCAACATATGACCCCACAGATCAAACCAATGAACGCATATTGGGTACGGAACATATTGATAACATTGAAGAGATTCTAGTACCTTTAAATGATAAGAACACCCCAATATTTATTACAAAAGCATTTTCGGGGGAGGTTTGTAAACGTTGGCGAGTCCGGTTTTTTCTGGGAATTGCACCTGACCATTGGGGCGTTTGGTTAACGGAGAAAGACGTCAGCAAAGACATCTATCTGTCGGAGATTTTGACCAAAAGACGTATAGGCAATGCGGCTGGGTTCGTAAAAAAAGGCGCTATCGTTATCGTTGAGTTTGGACACATTTATCAAACTCTAAATTTTCAAACTGGTTTAACTAAGAGTGCAATGTACCCTTGCAATCACCAAGAAGGGGAAATGCATAAGAGAAGACCAGCGGTGGTCGTCAAAGTTGATAGAAGAGGAGTTACAGTTGTCCCTGTAACATCCAAAGAGCCTGATGCCCATGAGTATAATCGTGCGATTTTCGAGCTTGAAACAGAATCTATCCAACATATCAACGAATTAGATACTGGAAAGCGTAGCTTTGCCGTGTGTGAAATGATCCAGACTGTCTCTCCTACCCGCATCCTTCCTCCTGAATCTAGAGATCATAAAGGTCGTGATCGAACTTATCGCCGGGATGAATCGTTTAGTAGACGGTTATCTCGTAACGATATGAAAGCGCTTGAACAGGGGTTACTTGCTGCCGTAGGTATGTACTCCTTACAGGATAAACTTGATAGAACAATTCAAAAAGGTCAACTGCAGTCAGCTGAGTTGGAGGAGTTACGGCCTGAAGTTGAAGCAATACGGGAAGAACTTGCGGAGTTGAGGGATAAATACCGTATATTGTCTGACTTGTACCTAGCATCATCTGGGCATGTTACAAGAGAAGACGTTGAGCAAGAAGTTATAGAGTACATGGAGCTTGACTAACAGTCAGAATAGTGATGTACTTAGCACATCGGTAGGGGTAAAGAGACGGCACTCTCCCTGCGACGCTGAAAGATGCAAGCCGACGAACACAAATTTTCGCAGTGCAAAAAGGCCACCAAATGAGGTGGCCTTTTTGTATCTATGTTGGTCGATTCTTTTTTTCATACTCTTGACGCGAATAAAGATCTCTGGTGATTTGTTTATAAACTGGTTTTTTAAACAACATAAGTTAAAACACTGGTTACGCTGCGACGCTTAATCTTCAGGGGCGTACTCTCTGTAATGGTCTTCCAATCAATATCCTCCGCAACCTGAATGGTTTACCGTGATGTGCTCCGGCATACGTAAATCCGATACCGGAGCTACGGAGTGATTATTCCTGAAGGTGCAGCTCCTTCAGATTCGTTTCAAAGTAATCAACATAAATTCGCTCATTTTTAGGCTTCATTATCAGCTGGATACCGTTGGGAACGGGCGGACATGAGGCCCGGTAAGCGAACATCTCATCCTGGATATTCCGGAGCGTATAACCAAGTTTCTCTTCTTCAGCTCTTCCGGAAACCCGGATGCCGGATAATTCCTTTTCAACGTATTTTTTCAGCTTCTCGCTTCTTTTCATACTGCTGCGATTATCCAGAAACTGAAGCAAGAAATAGCGTATGACCGGCAATGTGAACACTACATAGAAAAGGATCTCATTCAGCCCAGATTTCATGGCGATGCCGTAAACAAGCATCGCGACAGGCGAGACAATGAATGCTGAAAGATAAAACACGTGCAGCACCTCCCTGAGCGATTTGTCCCAGCCGAGGTTTTTTCCGTGGCACAGGAGCGCCATTACGGCCTGCGGCGCGTCATACACCTTACTGACGTACCATCCCTCTTCACCAAATCGCTTTCGTGCTTTTTCCGGACTGTTTCTGAAGTATTCAGCTGCCCGGATGATTTCATCCCTTGAGATCTCCTCCACCTTCAGTTCATTGCACCGGATGCCAAGTACCCGGCAGTCGTACATTTCCTGGATTGAGGCTGCCTTCCTGCGCAGTGCCGATATGTATCCACTGATGGCAATGTTAAAGGTAAGCACCAGAAGTCCATACAATCCCAACAGTGAAGACAACAGTTCTGAATCGACAAATCCTCGGCTTCGGTTGTATACGGTAACCAGCGAAAGCAGGAGAGGCACGATGGTGCTGAAGAGAAAATTGAGCTTGTTCCAGTTTTTTACCCTGTCGTACACACGGGCCTGCGCATACAGTAAATCCAAATTTTCTCTGGTCGACTGGTTCGTGTAAATGGCATTCATGGCTCACCCGTAAACAGGAAAGGATGGCCCGAACACGTCGCGCCATTTATTGATGGATTTTTCATACTCTTTATCATTTTCAAACTGTCTCGCCTCCGATGCCTTCTGCGCATCGAGATAACATCTGTCCGATATCGCCTTACGAGCCTCGGCAGAAAGAGAGTTGATATCTCCCTGTATGCCTTTGGGATCGTTAACGGAGAACTGTACGAAAAGACCAAGATGGCGGAATAGCGCTTCCAGCTCCATATCGACAAACGATAAGCAGGAGGTCCTGCCGGCGTAATAGTCCAGAATTAGCGTCTCCAGCAGGTAGGAGCTCATGGACGGCATTGTCGAACGCAGCTGCCAGTATTTGACAGCCCGGATAACATTGAGAACATTACCGTCATTCTTAACGTTGATAGCCTTGACTCTGTCTCTGTCAATTCGGGGATCAGTAAATTTCCAGTGTCCGTTCCCGTCTGGGATCAGATAATACGTTTTACCATAGGCATCTTCACTGGTAATAAAGCAGGGCACGATATCGAAATTCCAGTCTTTACTGACCAGCTTAAGCGTTACGGCTTCCTGGTTACGCCTGATATCAGCCTGGGCATACTGGGCAATATCCTGCAGACGGTTTTTAAAGGCATTCAGAATTCTGACGGAGCAGACGGTGTCTGCCCCGGAATGTCGGTAACGGTGCAGACGTGACCCCTCTCCGGAGGAGGTTACAGTTACCCGGTCACTCAGGATGGTATAGGTGGCACCTTGCCCGGTTAAGCCAAACATCAGATCGATATCATCAAGCGGACGAATTTTGGTTCTTCTTGCGAACGAACCGAAAGCAATGTGGATCCCGGGATAACTCACCGGAAAAACCTCATCATTTTCAAAATCATTAATCTTACCGATTAGCCAGTCGCGACTTGCACGCGCGTCATCGGTGTCTGCCTTTTCGAGATTCACGGTATCTTTCATAAATTCGTTAAAGGCAGCTATTACTGTGGTCGCCATGTTCAGTCCTTTAATTTTTTCATGCAAAACGCGCAGGGCTCTGTCGTAAACCTGAACACTTCAGTACCCCGGAAGAGTCGGTACATTTTATTCTTATTACCGTAAGTTAAAAACCGCCTCGCTCTCTACAAGCACATATAATTTACATGGGAAATAAGAATCTCACTCTTTTATTGATAATTATGCAAATATTTTAAATTATTAATGTCAATTATGCATTAATGCTATTATGTTTAAAATCTACAATTAATGTTGCATTATCAGCACAAATACTTCTTCATTCCTCCTGAGATCCGAAAAAAGTAAGTCCCGGATCTTCACCCCTCTGCGTCGTTTTTGTCCGGTCATGCCTGCGGATTTATCAGATGCAATACACTGTATTTAAACTGTTATTTTTCCATTACGCGGCACCCGCGCTGTTCAGCGCGGGCGGGTGTCACCGCGCCAGTAAACACCGCTTTGCTTCTTTCCTGACCGTGGTACACTTCCGGAAAGTCTCAGATAGCGTAAAAGTCGGATTCACCAGAAACCGGCATCCGGTAATTTACTAGTGTTGTTATAAGGTTGCTAATTATTAGATAATGAAAATGTTACGACAGGGAGAATCACCTAAGTGACAGTGAATGATGCTGCACATCATAATTGCTCTGAGTGATTATTAACCTGCAAACCAGAAAGGAGGTCAGGATGGGACGTTCCGTTAAGGTCAAAATCGGTGGAAGGGAGTTTGCGTCCAAAAAAGCCGCTGTGGACTATTTCATGGATCAGCGTGAGGCTGTAAAGGGATCTGGCCCGCTCCGGGAAGGTCAGTTCTTTGATGAGCTGCTGGAGCTCTATACACGGTACTGTGAGGTCACAAACTGGGAGTTGAGTAACAGAGTGATTTACGCATTCAGTGTTGATTATGAACCACGCAAGAATGGCCAGACCTGGGCATCGCATCTCTGCTACTGGGTGCAGTTTTCACCGAAGGACAAATTATCCTTTTCGGTAAGGGAAGCAGTGGATGAGATCGCAAAAGCTGCAGCTGAACAACCGTAGCTGAGTGCGGGATTTCCGGATAAGGTACCGAACCGGGGCTGTTAAAAGATTCTGGAGCTGAAATGAAAAAGGGAAAAACGTCAGAACCGGGGCTGCTGGCCAGCGACAGCGACTGGCACAATAATGCCTGCCTGAATTACATGCCGGATCATGGTACAGCTTACACCGAAGGTTACAGGCGGGCTGCTGATATTCTGATTAACCACATTGATGAATCCGGGCGGGACCAGGATTTTCTGGTTTATCCGGTGTTGTTTCTCTACAGGCATCACATCGAACTCATTATCAAACAAATTATTGGGCTGGCTCTGGCACTGACAGAAGAGCCGGATAAACGCCAGTACAAAAAAGATGACCATAACCTGAATACCTTATGGCCGCTGGCACAAAAGCTGATCCTGGACGTTGATGACAGCTACCGGCCTTCCGATTTTAAAATCGTCAAAGAGGTGGTTAAAGCTCTTCACCAGGTGGATGAACGGGCGACAGATTTCCGTTATGCCCGGAGAAATGACGGCACCCGCAGCCTCGAGGGGATCCATTACGTTAATACTCGTCGCTTCGGGGAAAAAATGGGGGAGGCTTCAGATTTACTGGATGGAATAGATAACCGCCTCCGGTACCTGCTGGACTGTAACGCCGAATGGAATAGTATTCTGGGCAGCTTCTGACAGCCAGAAACGGTGCGAAACTCCATCAGACTTACCTGAACACCCAATGATACGGAGATATCGATTATGACAGGCCTCATACCTTCAGCTACTTCTCAGGGCTCGATGGCCGCCCTGCCACGGTAAGACGCATCTTTCGCGGAAAGCGCACCCGTCATGTGATGATGTTTGACGAAATGTCAATGCTGTACGAAAAAGAGAAAACCCGAATGATAAAGGTATATGTATATGAGTGATAACAACAATTCTGTTTCACACCAGACCATTGAACTGCTGACACGCTGTCTGCAGCTGCAGTCAGAAAAAGACGGTATTCAGCGCCCCACGCCTGACAAAGCGCTGGTTGGCGTGCCCGTTGATGACTTCACCCGCCAGATCCATCAGGCCTGCCTGTACGCCTCGATGACCGACAGCCTGCTGGCCCTGCAAAACCGACTGGCCGATACGGGCCGGCAGCTGGAACAGCAGGGGCAGATCCACGTCGACGCCGGCGAAAACTACGCCGTGGCCGCTGTTGCCTGGCTTGAACGCTTTACGGGGACAGAGAACGCGCAATGACGGTACCTGTTCCGGCCATTCCCGGCGTACACTCTGGTGTGATCCCATCGCAGCTGCCGGTCGCTGTCGACTATCCGGCGGCACTGGCCCTGCGACAGATGGCGCTCGTACAGGATGAGCTGCCGAAATACCTGCTGGCGCCGGAAGTGAGTGCCCTGCTCCACTATGTGCCTGATCTTCATCGCAAGATGTTGCTGGCGACGCTCTGGAATACCGGCGCCCGGATTAACGAAGCCCTGGCGCTGACCAGGGGAGATTTTTCGCTGGCTCCACCGTATCCGTTTGTTCAGCTGGCCACCCTCAAGCAGCGTACAGAGAAAGCGGCCAGAACGGCAGGAAGAGCACCTGCAGGCAGTCAGGCCCATCGCCTGGTTCCCCTCTCCGATCACCAGTACGTCAGCCAGCTGCAGATGATGGTGGCCACCCTGAAAATTCCGCTGGAAAGACGAAACAAGCGCACCGGCAGAATAGAGAAGGCGCGTATCTGGGAGATCACAGACCGTACCGTTCGCACCTGGCTTAGCGAAGCGGTGGAGGCCGCAGCGGCCGACGGGGTGACGTTCTCAGTACCGGTGACCCCCCATACGTTCCGTCACTCCTACGCGATGCACATGCTGTACGCCGGTATTCCGCTGAAAGTGCTGCAGAGCCTGATGGGCCACAAATCGATTAGCTCGACGGAAGTCTATACGAAGGTGTTCGCACTTGATGTTGCTGCGCGTCATCGAGTTCAGTTCCAGATGCCCGAAGCGGATGCGGTGGCCATGCTGAAAGGGAATACTTAGTGTAGAGGGGAATGATGCTGGCGAACGTCCTGCTCGCCGCTGAGGTCTGTCAGAAGTTATCTGGCCCAACTGGCGGGAATATCTGCACTGTATCCCTGATACCGCTCATAAATCGCATGCTGAAGCATTTTAATACGATCTGACAATGTGTCGGCGTCCGACATATGCCGCCATTCCCCCTCAATAGTGGGTTTCCAACCATCCGGGAGATTGAGCGTGATCAATACCTTTGTATCACGAATAATCACCCCGTCAGTGAAAGGATTAAGACCACTCCTTACGGTATTGTTTATCTGTATATATTCAAGTTTCATCTTGTTTCCTCATGTTGTCCGGATCGCAAGCATAGATATCTGAACTCAAATTGCCTAGCTAAGCGTTTGGATATGCCGCTTTTTACCCCTTATACAGCGAAGCTGGCCAATGGCCAGCCCGCATGGACTTATCGCTTTTGCCAGTATATCAGCATGGCAAGGAACAGGATTGTTGCCCCCTGAGAAGCGGGTGAGGCAGTCAGGAACGTCTCCAGCAATGGCATTATCGTAAATCTCCGCATTATTAATTTAAGGTGTGTCATAGGCCTTGGCCGCGTTTACAGGAAGTAGTGTTCTGTCACGACGGCAGCCAGGGTTAATAAAAACGATTCGAATATGCCTGCAGGGACGATAGAAATCTTCGTGCGGGTTGTCACGTTGGCGGAGTAGGTCAACAATGAAGAGAACAAGCTTTATGCCTTACGTCGCGGAAAATTAAATGTAAGGCGTTGAAAAGTCGCTTACGCAACTCAGTTATGGCGGGTCGGATCTCTCACAACCGGTGGAACTGGACTGTATGTTCTGTATGTCTAAATTCCGGCCACGGATATGAGCGAGCCAGCAGTGCTCGCCGCAGCCGAGCGACAGGGCAAAGCCCCGAGTGAGCGAGGAAGCACCAGGGAACAGAACTCATAAATTCTGCATACGCTCAATGCCTGAAAAATCACCTCCCCTAGGGGTTATCCACTTATCCACGGGGATATTTTTATAAGATCTTTTTTAATAGTTGTTAGATCTTTATTTTTAGAATGCTCACAGGCCTTTATCCATGCGGGTTCCAGGGAGGGATCTGTGACAAACCGCCCTTTCAGTGTGACAAATTACCCTCAAATAGCCGTCCTTTCTGTGACAAGTTGCCCTTAACCCTGTGACAAATTGCCCTCAGGAAGTGTTGCTTTTCACAAAGTTATCCATCTCTGTTGACTCTGTTTTATAAAGTGTGACAATCTGAAAACCTGTCACACTTCACATGGACCTGTCATGGCGGAAATAGCGGTTATAAACCATAAAAAACGTAAAAATAGCCCGCGGATTGTCCAGTCAAATGAGCTGACTGAGGCGGCATATAGTCTTTCCAGGGATCAAAAACGTATGCTGTATCTGTTCGTTGATCAGATCAGAAAATCCGACGGCTCCCTGCAAGAACATGATGGCATTTGCGAAATTCACGTTGCTAAATACGCTGAAACATTCGGGCTGACCTCCGCTGAAGCCAGTAAGGATATACGACAGGCTTTAAAAGGTTTTGCAGGTAAGGAAGTGGTTTTCTATCGCCCTGAAGAGGATGCCGGCGATGAAAAAGGGTATGAATCCTTTCCCTGGTTTATCAAACGTGCGCACAGTCCATCCAGAGGGCTTTACAGCGTACATATCAACCCATATCTCATTCCCTTCTTCATCGGGCTACAGAACCGGTTTACGCAGTTCCGGCTAAGTGAAACAAAAGAGATTACCAATCCGTATGCAATGCGTTTATACGAATCCCTGTGTCAGTACCGTAAACCTGATGGCTCAGGTGTCGTGTCTCTGAAAATCGACTGGATCATGGAGCGCTACCAACTACCTCAAAGCTACCAGCGTATGCCGGATTTTCGCCGGCGTTTCCTGCAGGCAAGTGTTGATGAGATCAATAGCCGGACACCAATGCGCCTCTCTTACATCGAGAAAAAGAAAGGCCGCCAGACGACTCATATCGTATTTTCCTTCCGTGATATTACCTCGATGACAACAGAATAGTTTGAGGGTTATCTGTCACAGATTTGAGGGTGGTTCGTCACATTAGATCCGGCAGGTTGAGGGTGATTTGTCACAGTTTTGCTGTTCCATCCCTGGTGGCCTGCGCTTATTCATAGTTTTTTGGCTATAACCGGTAGTGAAACCAAGTTTGAGGGCAATTTGTCACAATACATGAGTGCAGTTTGTCACAGTTAAATGAGTGCAGTTTGTCACAGTTAAATGAGTGCAGTTTGTCACACTAGGTCTTCCCCTCTTCCCGTTAGTCATGTGACATGAGGGGGCAAGTTCGTCATAATCAATGAGGGCAGATTGTCACACTTGTTGCTCTGATCAGGCTATCCGTGTGTGCCTATACTTGTGGTGTTTCCCGCAGCCCTGGCCGTCCATGAAGTTGACCTGTTTCCCACAGAGGATGGATAACTCTTCTTGTGCTGAGCGTAAGAGCTATCTGCCTGTACAGTTCCTCCCCGCTTCCTCGCCAGTTCGCTCGCTACGCTCGGTTACATGGCTGCGGCGAGCGCTGATACCCTTCTCTATACCCTTTTGTACGAGTTGTTGTGTGATGGTCATAAGTGCGTCTGCGTGTTGCGGCACTGTGATTGAGTGGCACGCCCGTCGAGCTTCTCCCCCCTCCTGTTGAGAGCGAAATCAAAACAATATGATTTTTTGCTTGCAACATGACTCTTTTTGTTCAAAATGACAAAAAACGTCATGAGGTGATAAATGGACAATATTGAGCAGTTACGGAAAGTTGCTACACGTGCAGGTAAGCTTCTGACATCTTTGAGCGAGAGTATCCGCCAGCAAAAAGAGGAATTGAAGCTTACCGAGTTCTATCAGGAATACAGCAAAGCCGCTCTGTATAAGCTGCCTAAGCTCAGTAAAGGCAGTGTTGAGTATGCTGTGGCCGAAATGGAAGCCGGTGGCTACATTTTCAAAAAGAAACCTTCTGGTAATACAATGAAATACGCGATGACGATTCAGAATGTCATCGATCTGTATAACCATCGTAAAGTACCCAAGTACAGGGATCGCTTCGATAAAGCCTTTACGATTTTTGTATGTAATCTTAAAGGTGGTGGTTCCAAGACAGTTTCTACCGCTTCATTATCACATGCTTTTCGAGCTCATCCTCAGCTTCTGTTCGAAGACCTGCGTATTCTGGCCATCGATTTCGATCCGCAGGCATCTCTGACAATGTTCCTGAGCCATGAGAATTCAGTGGGCCTGGTTGAAAATACGGCTGCTCAGGCCATGCTCCAGAACGTGTCTCGTGAAGAATTACTTTCCGATTTTATAGTACCGTCTATTATCCCTGGTGTTGATGTAATCCCCGCTTCCATTGACGATGCATTCCTTGCTGAAGGCTGGAAGGGATTGTGTGAAGAACATCTTCCAGGGAAAAATATTCATGCTGTGCTTAAAGAGAACATTATCGATAAGCTCCAGCATGACTACGACTTTATTTTCCTTGATAGTGGTCCTCACCTTGATGCGTTCCTGAAAAACTGCATTGGGGCGGCAGACCTGATGTTGACCCCTCTTCCACCGGCTACGGTTGATTTTCATTCTTCCCTGAAGTTTGTGGCCAGCCTCCCTGCCCTCATAGATTCCATCGAAATGGATGGGCACACCTGCAATCTCATCGGTAATGTCGGCTTCATGTCCAAGATCCTGAACAAGTCTGATCACAAAATTTGCCATAGTCAGGCCAAAGAGGTTTTCGGTGCCGATATGCTAGACATGGTTCTGCCGAGACTGGATGGTTTCGAACGCTGCGGGGAGACTTTTGACACAGTTATTTCAGCAAATCCAGCAACCTATGATGGAAGTACAGAGGCACTAAAAAGCGCAAAATCAGCAGCGGAAGACTTTGCGAAGGCAGTCTTTGATCGCATCGAGTTCATTCGTACTAACGGAGGTATGTGATGTCGAATGAGAAAAGAAAAACCATCGGCAGACAGTTAAATACTCAGGCGTCAATGGTCGAAATGACGGACACCGGTAGAAGCCAGGTATTTACCTTAAAAACCGGCAGGAAGGTAACGTTCAGGTTTGTTCGGGTGCCTGCATCTGAAGTTGAAAGTAAGACCTTCGTAAACCAGGAAAACAACGGAAGAGATCAACTTGCACTGACCAGGGAGTCCCTGAAATCCATTATCCAGACGATTAAGTTTCAGCAGTTCTTTCCCTGTATTGGTATTAAGCAAAGTGAAAGGATTGAGATACTGGATGGTTCAAGACGGCGAGCCTCAGCAATTTTTGTCCGTACAGGCCTTGATGTAATGGTCACCGAAGAACATTTATCAGCTGATGAAGCTCGCCAACTGGCTAAAGATATCCAGACAGCTAAAGAACATAATCTTCGGGAGATTGGCCTGAGATTGATCGCTCTTAAAGAGTCCGGATTTAATCAAAAGGAAATTGCTGAACTGGAGGGGTTATCTCAGGCTAAAGTTACCAGGGCGCTGCAGGCGGCGGCCGTACCGCAAGACTTGATTTCTCTGTTCCCGGTTCAGTCGGAGCTATCGTTTAGTGACTATAAACTTCTTTTAGAAGTTAATGAAAAACTCAGTGAAAAGGGATTAACGCCTGAAGAACTCATTCAGTCTGTATCAGCTCAGCTCGATGCAATTTTGAGTGATGGCGAACGACCAGAAGACGAACAGAAAGCCAGTATTCTGAAGCTGATTTCTCAGGCATCTCAGGCATTGATAGATCCATCTCCCAAGGAAAAGTCAGTGGTTTCCCCACTCTGGTCTTTTGAAGAAAAGGACAAGTTCGCGCGTAAGCGTGTGAAAGGGCGTACGCTGACTTATGAGTTTAGCCGTATGTCAAAAGTGATTCAGGATGAACTGGACAAGGCTATCAACGAGGTCCTTGACAGAAATTTGAGTCAATAATTTCGCCATGGCGATTTCACATCTAACTTATTGTAATTAGGCAGTTTAGGCTGAGAATTTCAAGGTGAAATCGCCAAAGTTTCACGCCAGTTTCGCTGCAGGAATATCTGACCATCGTGTCGTATAAGCAGGAGAAAGCATCTCCCGTTTCATCTGCCATTCCGGGGCCATACCCCGCCCCGCAAACCATACTTTACCCAGCCCTGAGTTGTTGATCCCGTCCAGAACCCTCATCAGCTCAGCACTGTGAGGGCGTGGCGGGCGTTCGTCGAACAGCTGCAGCTGCGAAACGCCGGAGCCGGTGAAGTCATTCAGCATAACTCCGGCTTTGGCATACCGGTGCCCATCCCTCCAGATACGCTCCAGAGCCGTTGTGGCGGCTGCAATGATGTCCCTGGTGTCCTGAGTGGGTGTAAGAAGTTTTTCCGTAGCCACGTTGCCGTAGTAAGGCTCTTTAACGGCGAACGGAGACGTTTTGATGAAAACGGAAATATGCCGGCAATACTGGTGCTCTTTACGCAGCTTTTCAGAGGCCCGCTCTGCGTGCTGACAGATAGCCTGACGGAGCGACTCGTACTCCGTGATCTTCACGCCAAAACTGCGGCTGCAGACAATTTGCTGTTTCGTCGGAGGGGCTTCCTCAAGCGAAAGGCAGCTTTCCCCGTTCAGTTCCCGTACCGTTCGCTCAAGGACGACAGAAAAATTTTTGCGGATGAAGGCCGGGTTCGTCAGAGCCAGATCGAGCGCGGTCTTTATGCCCAGCACATTTAGCTTGCGTGCAATACGGTTACCCACCCCCCAGATTTCTTCAACCGGCTGCAGTGAAAGCAGTTTCCGCGTTCTCTGCGGATTTCCCCTGGTCAGAGCGAGTACGCCACGAAACTGTTTCCACTCTTTTGAGGCCCACTGGGCTGATTTTGCGAGGGTTTTCGTTGGTCCGGCGCCCACGCCAATGGTCAGGCGGGTACAGTCATACACGTGCTGACGCAGCAGCCGGCCGAAGTCCTCAAGCTCCATACAGTGCTCCACGCCGGTCAGGTCGAGGAACATCTCATCAATTGAATACTGTTCCACCCTGGGGGCCAGTTCCTCCAGGCAGTTCATCACGCGCGCCGACATCGAGGCGTAAAGTTCATAGTTACTTGAAAACGCATATATTTTTTCCGGGTACCTTTCGTTTTTTATCTGAAACCACGGAGTCCCCATTTTGATCCAGGGCTTCGCCTCGGCGCTGCGAGCGATTACGTTCCCGTCGTTGTTGCTCAGGACGACTATTGGCTTTCCTTTCAAATCCGGTCGGAAAACACGTTCACAGCTGGCATAGAAGCTGTTCACATCGGCCAGGGCAAACATCAGTACATCTCTCTCGGGCGGTGGATGATATGCGTGACGACGCCAAAGATATCCAGCTCGTCGGGGTCAGGATAAATCGGCGACCAGGAGGCATTCATGGGCTGCAGCGTCAGTCGTGGCGTCAGCAGAAGCCTTTTCACCGTAAACTCCCCCTGTACGCTGGCGACAACGATATCGCCGTGCCGCGGCTTTTCAGCACTGTCCACAACCAGCAGATCGCCATTGTACAGACTGCCGTCGGCCATGCTGTCTCCGCTGGCACGCAGATAGTAAGTCGCGCTCGGATGCCGTATGCAGTAATCATGGAGATCCAGATCGGACTCGACATAGTCAGCTGCAGGGCTGGGAAAACCGCAGCTGGCCAGATCGGCAAACAATGGATGGGCCTGTGGCGGGAGTTCTTTCCCGGTGCTGAAAAGCTGTAGTTTCATCTTTCCTCCTGATATCTCAAAACACTGGTTATGCATACAGTATATTTGACAGCGTGACGATAATCCAGAACGCCCGCCGCACGAACATTTTGAGTAAATAAAGGTGCTCAAAATGTCATTGTTAATCATTTTGATGTATTTATATTGCTCATATTGAGAAATATAACTTTGTTTTTTTCATTTTGCTCTTATAATTAGTATCAAATTGAGTGTAATTAACGGAGCATAATGATGAATATTTACTGCGATGATGGTTCAACTAATGTTAAGCTGGCATGGTTTGAAGGAGATGAGCTTCAGACACGGGTCTCTGCGAACTCCTTCAGGCATGGCTGGAAAGTGGCGGAATTCAGTGCGGCAACGTTCAATTATCAGGTGGGCACGCTGAAATACACCTGGGACAGCGTCAGCCGGGATGCCATCCCGACAACAAACGTGGAATATCAGTACGGTGATCTCAACCTGCTGGCTGTGCATCATGCGCTGCTGAACAGCGGACTGGAGCCGCAACCGGTGAGCCTGACCGTGACGCTGCCCCTGAGTGAATATTACGACGGGGACTGCCAGCGGAACGAGGAGAACATACGACGCAAACGAGAAAACCTGATGCGTGAGCTGGTTCTGAATAAGGGCAGAGCATTTACCGTAACGGACGTGAAGGTGATGCCGGAATCACTGCCGGCGGCGTTCTCCCGTCTCGCGGAGCTGAAGCCCGGACCCGCTGAGACCACCCTGATTATTGATCTCGGCGGAACCACGCTCGATGCCGGCGTGATTGTCGGACAGTTTGATGATATCAGTGCGGTACACGGTAATCCGTCTGTCGGCGTGTCACAGGTCACCCGCGCAGCTGCAGGCGCGCTGCGGGCGGCAGACAGCGAAACCAGCGCGCTTATTGCCGACACGGTCATCCGCAACCGCAATGATCGTCAGTATCTGCAGCGTGTGATCAACGATGCAGGTAAAATTGACGAGGTTCGGAACAAAATAACAGAGGCAATCACCTCCCTGGGTGCGCGAGTCACCAGTGAGCTGACTGCCTTCAGGAACGTTAACCGGGTATTCCTGGTCGGGGGAGGGGCCTCCCTCATAGAAGAAGCTATCCGTCAGGCCTGGCCTCTGGCCCCTGACCGTATCGAGGTTATAGGCGATCCGCAGATGGCGCTGGCCAGGGAGATTGCCCTTTACAATAAAGAGGACTAAACGTGCCGGACGGCCAGTATTCTTTCTATCTGCACAGCGACGATCGCACCGACATCGCGGCGATGGCAACCATCAGCACCATCTCACAGCCCCTGCGCGGTGAGTTCATCCGTACCGCCGCCACCGCCGGGGCGGTGGTATACCAGGTGGATGCCCGTTTACCGGCGCTGATCCCGGTGTTCTTTGCCGGGCAGCTGAGCGCTGCCCGCCTTTGCGCTGTTATGGCCCTGGTCTCCGGAACCTGGTCCTCACTCACAGGACTTCCAGATGAGCCCGAAAATGGTGAGGCTGCTCTGCCCATGTCACCGGAGACGGAATACCAGCGCCGGCGTTACACCCTGACGCTTCAAAATGGCCGGAGTGGGGAACGGGTGGAAAGTGTGCTGACGGAAGCGTCATCCCGTCTGCGTGGGGATCTGCTGAGAAACCTGATTATCACCGGTCTGGCCCTCCACACGACGGCACCGGAACTGCCGCGCCTGTTGACCAGTATGCCGGTACCGCCCACCTCGGTCAGTGAGCTGCAGGCACTGGTTCAGCAGATGGCCGGCACCACTGCCGTGAACAGGGCTGCTGCTGCAGTACCGGATACGCCGGCAACATCTGCCATGCCGGTGTCTGGTTCGGATACCCGGGAAATAAAGAAAAATATGCGGCGTGCATTCGGTGACTAAAAGTACGAGTCACATCCAGTAATATACCGATATCAAATGGTTTTCATCCCCAGGGAGATTCTCATGTCACCAGGATTCAGAAGTGTTCTCCGTTTCGCCCGCATTCCCGTCGACAGCAGTGAACTGGTCCGCAGGAAATTCGGCAGCCGACTGATTGGCATTGTGACGCTGTGTCTGCTTCCGCTTCTGGTTTTTGACGTTCCGCAGTGGGTTTTCATTTTGTCGCAGGTCATCTGGGGGGCAGGCGTCTATATTGGCCTGTCCGTGGCCGGAGACAAGACCCGGCCACGCTGATATCCTTTCCGCTTTGCTTAAAAAAAGAACAGCTGACGCGGCGCCTGTCTTAGTGCTCTTCTCCGCCACCTGCCTCCAGGTTATCCACAGCGTTAAACAGACGTTTTGTGGATAGCGGGTTCCCGACAGTTTCTTCTGCTTTCACCCGTTAACCCGTGCCTCCGCTGCCGCACGCTGCCAGTGTGCCGCGTCCGGTTTGCCACGGGACGGGCGCCTTTACAAATCCTGCCTGGCGTGGTGGCGGTTTGCGCCATGCTGAGGAACGCCCTTCAAGCCGCTTTCGCGGCATAACCTCGCCGTCGAAAAGGGTGCGGCAGATGGTGTATTACCTGGTATCCGCGACTGACCTGGAGCAGGCCGAAGCGGGTGTCCTGGAAATGGGGCGCACCTGGTGGCCATCCCTGAAACGCGAGGATGACCGGCATCGGTAGGAGTATCCCGGTGGTCTGGTTTGACAGCATCATTCTGCTCGAGGACGTGGAGAACAGCACCCTGCGCGGGCTGAAGTTCCTCGATGTGTGGACCGTGACCGGCGCGCCGGATGCCCCGGTACTGCGTGACGAGTGGGGGAATGACTGGCGGGATACCACACGCTGACATGACATCTGCCGGGCAGAGCTCCTGCCCGGTACGTCAGAAAATAATGATGTCGCGTTGCTCCGCATCGATGCCGCGCCTGGCGCGGGGATAGTCACTGCCCGGAGCCAGTGTGCCGCGCCCGGGCGGACACGGGACGGGCGGCTTTTCCGCTCCTGTCCGGCGTCGTTGTGATTTTACGCCATCCACTCGCATTCTGATGATCGCCCTTCAAGCCGCTTTCGCGGCATAGCCTTGCCGTCGGAAAGACTGACGGCTGCGGTATTCCACGGTCAGCTTGACCCGTTACCGGTCGCGGCGTACAGGCTCCGGGCAGCAGGGAACGGACGTCGTACCGACGTCCTCCTGAGTGCCCCCTGTCACCACGAGGTATCCCTATGTCCCGTTTTATCCTGGGTAACTGTATCGATATTATGGGCGGCTTTCCCGATCGCGCCGTCGATTTCATTCTGACCGATCCCCCGTACCTGGTCGGCTTCCGTGACCGTTCCGGCCGCACCCTCGCCGGCGACAAAACTGACGAATGGCTTCAGCCTGCCTGCAATCAGATGTACCGCGTACTCAAAAAGGACGCGCTGATGGTCAGTTTTTATGGCTGGAACCGCGTCGATCGTTTTATGGCCGCGTGGAAAAGTGCCGGGTTCAGCGTGGTCGGGCATCTGGTGTTCACCAAAACTTACGCGTCCAAATCCGCCTATGTCGGCTACCGCCATGAATGCGCCTATGTCCTGGCAAAAGGCCGTCCGCCTCTGCCGCAGGACCCGCTGCCGGACGTGCTGGGCTGGAAATACAGCGGCAACCGCCACCATCCGACCGAAAAGCCAGTGACCAGTCTTCAGCCGCTGATCGAGAGCTTCACACACCCGAACGCCATTGTTCTCGACCCGTTTGCCGGCTCTGGTTCCACCTGTGTGGCTGCCCTCCAGGCTGGGCGCCGTTACATCGGTATTGAACTGATGGAGCAGTACCACAACGCCGGAATCGCCCGCCTGTCAGCTGTCCAGCGCGCCATGCAGCGCCCGGCCGCCAACGACGTCTTTTATCCGGAGGCCGCGTAATGAACTATGCCGGACACGAAAAGCTGCGCGCAGAGGTGGCGGGACTGGCCAACAACATGTGTGACCTGCGGGCAACGCTGAACAACATGGAGCACCGCTACCGCTTTGATTCCGATGTGCTGGCCGAACGCCTGACCCGCCAGACGCTTTTTCGCATCAATGCCCTGTTTATGGCGGCGTACAACGACATTCTTGAGCTGGATGCCTGCTTTAAGGACTAAGGAGAAAAACCATGTACGGAACCTGTGAAACCCTCTGCCGGTTGCTGAGTGAGCTCTATCCCGCAGAAACCCCGCTGAACCTGATTGTCTGGTCCCCGGAGGATATCGAAGCGCTGGCCGGTGGGATGGAATGTGTCGTATCTGAACAGGACATAAAGGCGGTGCTGGAGCGCATGGACGCCATACCGGAAGACCAGCGGCTTGAGTCGGGTGTGTCTGCCGGTGCGGTGATGGACCTGATCGATGAGGTAAAAGAGGCCGTTCCGGGAGTCCTGGTGCCGGCTGACCTGCTCGAAACCCTGCTCATCACCACGGAACAGGCGTTGTGGGGCAGGGAATGGGCCGCCCGGGACGGTAACTATCCTGTGCCGGAAAGCGTTACTCACCGCCTTGCTGATGCAGCAAAAGTGCGTGCATTACTGAAAAACTGACATCCACACGCCGCCCGGGCGGCGTGTCATTACCCTGTTTCGAGGAAGATACCATGCAGGAAACCACCACCTTAAACGCCCTTGTGATGCGCCGTGCACGTGATCTGCTGGCTGATTACGGATGGCCGGTCCATACCGATGTTGGCCAGCGTGATCCGGTAAATAAACCGGGATGGATAAGTATTTATGTCCGTCTGGACGCGGCCGCTATTGTTCACCTGCTTCCTTTGCTTTGTACCGGTGGAGTACCCGCAGCGCTGCAAACTGCCATGACAAAAATAGCCGGGACGCCAGCGCAGATTATTTTATCCGGCAGCCGCTATGCCGACGCGCCGCAACTGCCGGAGGACGGAACACAGATAACCTTTCCCTGGGCCGGGGAATGGCTGACAGAGCCTGAAATTCAGGCTGTGACGGATTGCCTGTTTCGTGCCGTGCGGGATATTTCCCGGCAGGTCCGGGAGGATGCGCGCCGGATTGAGGCCGCACTGACCACGCGCGGGGAAACGCTGTTTTACCGCCAGACACGAAATTTCCGTCTGGTTGTGAAGGAAAGTGATATGCCCTGCTGGCTGGACGAAGAGGACGACAATGTACCGGTGGTACTGGATGCCCTCCAGAACAAAGGCGCGCGCTACAGTGCCGTTGAGTACTTTGTTATCAGCGACAAAGTGGATCAGATCCTGGCATGTGGGCAGATATGTGATGTGTTACGGATACCGGGAGAGCCTGCGCGCCGGTGGATGGATTTATCCCTGTTACATGAGGTCATGGCAGAAGCGCGCGCAGAAATCACCTTTGTCCGCAGTGCCCTTTCAACAATCCGGTCAGTGTCGTGAACCGCCGGGGGTTGCGGCCCCCGGGAGCATCCTGGAAGGATAAGGCTGTCGCCGGCTCCGCTTTTCCTCGGCCCCGTCCCTGCGTGACGTTGCCTGAGAGCTTTCCACTCTGTCAGTGCTGTGCGTGTGCGGGCGGTGTCGCAGTCCATGTGATGACGGAGGTTTTACCATGCAGTATGTGACAACGCGCCCTGTCCTGAATGTTGAAGAGTCCGATCGGCTTTCTTTCCTGCCGTACATGTTCGGCACGGATTTCATGATCGCAGAATTACAGGTGTATGCCCTGGCGAAAAAATGGATGCCTGAAGTTGACGGCGGTTTCTGGCACTTCATCCGCTTACCAGAAGGGGGTGGCTACATGATGCCTGATTGCGGGCGGGTTCATCTGGTGAACGGTGAAAACTGGTTCGATCGTACCGTCAGTGCCGACGCGGCGGGCATTATTCTGACCAGCCTGGCAGTTAACCGTCGTCTGGCGTCCTGGCATGACTGCGGTAACCCGGCCCTGACCCACCTTTACATGCTGCGTGATGCCCAGATCTGGGATCACATTACCTTTCACCCGGAATGCAACGCCATTTACGCCGCGCTGGACTGATTAACGACCCGGACGGCATGTATCCAGTAACGGAATCATACACGGCGGGGAAATCCCGCCGGTTAAGGAGAATACCGATGAATATTGCAACAGAAACCCGTGAAATACTCCGACAGTACAAAGCCCTGATTAATGCCCGCCGCCGTGATGCCGGTCAGCGGGAACTGACAACCGCACAGGTCATGGATGAAATCTGCGAGTACATGACCTGTCAGTGTGCCGTGTATCTCGCCGGTCATTTCATCTTACAGGGTGGAAAAGGACGGTAAGCACGATGGCAGGCGCAGGAGGAGAGGGCGCCTGTCTGCCCGCGCGCAAAACCCTGGCAGGCTGTGCCTGCCGGAGAGGCGTTTCGCCGCGCCTGCGGCGCCGCACACGCTCTCTCCGTTACTGGTCGATAAGATCGACGAAAGGGGATACTCTCTCCTGAGTTGTTTCTTAACCGGTAATGCCGATGTCAAAGTGGAATATCGCCTCTTTCTCAAAAGAAGAACAGGACAAAGTCTCCGTCGATAAAGCGGCCGCTGCCGTCGCATGGCAGGAGCGTATGAACAAGCCTGTTGTGCCCGAACTCGCGGAGCGTGAACAGCCTGGGCATCTCCGTGAGTATTTCCGGGAAAGATTGCGTATTCACAGACTGAACAGTCAGCAGCTGCCGCGCGCAAATGCTCCTGAATATCAGAAGACAGAAGAAAGTTAAGGAGAGTGGGCCAGTGGTTGCTTTCCTGAATTCAGCCTGGCACAGCATTGTGCTGTACAGAAAAGGAAAAAATTTCCGTTCCTGACGTTCCTTTTTCACGACGGGCGTCCAGGCGGGCTGTCGTGAACGGAGCCAGCCTGGCTGTCTCCGCCCTGCCGGGCTTCCATCCCATGACGCAACGTCAACGGCAGGCTTACAGCCTCCGTTCCGGAGGCGCCGCCCTGTCGCGCCGTGCCCTGCGCTCCCTGCACCCCGGCCAGTGACCGCCGGGCTGTAAGGGGCACCGCCGTTTCGCGTGCCGCGCTCCGACGCTGCGGCGGGTCCCCGCTCTGTTCCGCTCCTGGTGCATCACCCGTTTAAGCCCCTTTCGCCTGGGCTGAGACAAGCACAACCCGCCTGGTTGTCCAGGGCCGGCGTGGCCTTTCGCAATAAATTTTCCCCGGCCATTCCGCAGGCTCCATTAGACCGGAAAAAATTTCCCGCTCACCCCGGACATCTGCACCGGGCCGTGCTCGTTGACGCCCTTGCGGCGAAGGTTCTCAAACGGGTGAAGTTTATACCATCGGGAATATCGCAGCCGGTTCCCGCAAACGTCAAAACCGCGGCTCCCGAAACTCAACGGGTGATGTTCTTTAAAAATCAGGAAAAAAACGATGCTGATTAAAGGAGGCAGAAGAAGCAGACAACGAACCGCAGAAATGAAAAAAGCAGGGTAGCCCCTGCTTAATCCACGCCGTAAAAATCGCTCGAACGGTTCTACGGCTTCATTAACTACCAGAAGGAGTTAACGTAATGATCGTTACCATTGTTTCACCTTCCGCAGAGGCTGTAAAGCCCCGCCGTCATCCGCGCATTTTCCGCGCCGATATTCCCGCGCCGGAGATTGACCCCGCGTTAAAGGCTTTTGGCCGTCATATCGCCAGAAGTCACCGCAAGGGGCGCGGCGTTCATATCCCCGCGATGAAAAACGCCGCTTTTGGGCAGGTGCTCCGCACGCTCGAACTGAAACGCGCATTTAACTGATGAGGTGAGCCGCCCCGCGAGGGGCGGCAACCGCAGGAAGGAGAAAAGTTATGACTCAGGCTTTTGCACAGACACTCAGTGCTGACACTATCCCGCAGACCGGCGCTGAAGAGGAGATCGGCCAGATGTATCGGGGGACCTATTCCCCGGATGATAACAAGTTGCGGCTTTATGCCTCGCTCCGTCTCGATGAAGAGACGTATAAAAAAGTGCATGATGCGGGGTTCCGGTGGGCGCCGAAACAGGGACTGTTTGTGGCGCCAGCCTGGACACCGGGCCGCGAGGATGTGTTACTGTCTCTCGCCGGTGATATCGGGGACGAAGACAGCACACTCTTTGACCGTCAGGAGCAACGCGCGGAACGCTTTAACGACTACAGCGACAAACGCGCCGGTGAATCTGAGCGGGAGCTTGCGCATGTGGACGCGCTGGCGTCGGCTATCCCCTTCGGTCAGCCGATCCTGGTTGGCCATCACAGCGAACGCCGCGCGCGCCGGGATGCGCAGAAGATTGAAAACGGTATGAAACGCGCGGTGATGCTGTTCGAACGCGCAGAATACTGGGAAGAGCGCGCGCAGGCCTCTTTACGGCACGCGAAGTACAAAGAGCGTCCGGATGTGCGTTACCGTCGTATCAAAAAAATTGAGGCGGAATTACGCAAGGCAGAAAAGCACATTGCCCGGTCTGAAAAGTATCTGACGATGTGGCGCGCGCAGACTCTTGATCTGAAAATGGCGTTACTGGTCAGTAATTATGACCATATTTATGCCAGCTTCACGCTAGACAAATACCCCCGCCCGGCAGAGAAAAGCCAGTATGAGGGCTCGATGTCTCTCCATTCTGCCCTGTCTGAGGACATCATTACTTTTGAACAGGCGCGGGATATTGCGATCCGCTGCCATGAACGCACAATCCGCCATCAGCAACGCTGGGTTCATCATTATCGCAACCGTCTGAGCTATGAGCGCGCCATGCTGGATGAAAGCGGCGGTGTGGTCACCCGGACACAGGAATTTGAGCCTGGCGGGCAGGTGCTGAGCCGGGGCGAGTGGTTAACCATCATCCGCATCAACAAAAGCAATGGTCAGGTTAGTTCGGTGGAAACTCCCTGTTACCGTTTTCTGGGCTACGGCGGCACCATGAAACTGACCCCGGACCGCATCACTGACTATAAAGCTCCCTCAGCCGAAGAGGTCAGCACCGCGAAACAGGCCGCAAAACGTCCCCCGATCGTCAACTATCCGGGGGAGGGATCCCGGGAGATGACCAAAGCCGAATGGGCCAGAATGCCGGGGGACTATAAGGCTGTCCGGGGTGTGGCCGAAACTGAGACGCACGGCGCGTACCGCTTTCGCCGCTGCATGACGCACGGCTGTACGCTGGTGAATGTCTATATCACTGACATGAAAACCGTTGAAATTCCGAAAAAATGACAGGCAGACTCCCCGGCAGGTTGCCGGGGAGATCAGGGAGGTTGACTTATGCACAGAGAACTCAGGGCGCGTATTCAGACGATGCGGGCCAGGCTGGATGACCGGATGCCTGTGACAGAAATCCGGGCCAGTTCACAGCTGTTTGTCTCGCCCGATCCGCTCTGTCGTCGGCTGGTCAGTCTGGCGGAGGTGGTGGACTCTGATCATGTTCTGGAGCCCAGCGCCGGAACGGGCGCCATTCTACGGGCGGTCAGGGAAGGCGCGCCACGGGCACAGTGTGACGCCGTGGAGCTGAACGCGGATTTGGTCTGCCATCTCCGGGATCATTTCCCGGGCGTCAGCGTCTGGCTGGGTGATTTTCTGGAATACCGGCCGGAAAAGCACTACAGCAAAATTATCATGAATCCACCGTTTAACCATGCGCAGGATATCCGGCATATACAGCGGGCAGTGACGCTGCTGGCACCCGGCGGCGTGGTCACTGCGGTCTGTCTGAACGGGCCGCGACAACAATCCATACTGAAGCCGCTTGCTGATGTCTGGGAGCCATTGCCGCGAGGCACATTCACGTATACCGACGTTTCAACTGTTCTGCTCAGGATAGCTGCCTGAAAGCCGGTTAGCCCGGCGGGGGAGTGTGCCCCCGTCTGGCCGCGCTGGAAAAGGCCGCACGCCTGCGGCGCAGGAGGACCGGGCCGCGCTGACGCGCCGCCGGCTCTCCCTCTCCGCGTTCATCCTGTCCCTCTCTTCCTTCTGGTATTCTGGTTTACTGTTGTTCCTTTTTTCCTGTTCCGGATGAGCCGCTGATGGAGCGTGGTCATCCATCTGTTTCTGCCGGCTTTTCTTTTTGCTCTTCGTTTATTTCAGGTCCTGCAGTGGGCGTCCGGGCGGGCTGTCGTGAACGGAGCCAGCCAGGCTGTCTCCGCCCTGTCGGGCTTCCATCCCATGACGCAACGTCAACGGCAGGCTTGCAGCCTCCGTTCCGGAGGCGCCGCCCTGTCGCGCCGTGCCCTGCGCTCCCTGCACCCCGGCCAGTGACCGCCGGGCTGTAAGGGGCACCGCCGTTTCGCGTGCCGCGCCCCGACGTTGCGGCGGGTCCCTGCTCATTTCCTCTCCTGTGCCTTTTCACCGTTTAAGTCCCTTTCGCCGGGGCTGAGACAAGCACAACCCGCCTGGCTGTCCAGGGCCGGCGTGGCCTTTCGCAATAAATTTTTTCCGGCCATTTCGCTTCTCTCCATTAGACCGGAAAAAATTTCCCGCTCACCCCGGACAGCTGCACCGGGCCGTGCTCGTTGACGCCCTTGCGGCGAAGGTTCTCAAACGGGTGAAGGTCATACCTCCGGGAACAAAACAGCAGGTTCACCGACCATAACAACCCGGCCTGCGCCGCCTGATAACGGAGACGCCGCCCTGGGGGGCGGCGGTAAGGAGAAACCTATGCACACGATCATTACCACCGATGTCCTGAAAACCATGTTCGCCGGAGAGCTGGAAGACTACCGCGCCGCCGGTGAAGATTTTCGCCGTGAACTCACCCATGCCGTGATGCGGGATCTGTCCTGTCCGGAGAGCTGGGACGTCAACGGAGAGTACAAAAGTGAATTCGGCGGATTCTTTCCGGTACAGATCCGTTTTTCCCCCTCTCACGGTCATTTTGATGTGGCGGTCTGCAGTCCGGGAGAGCTGAGTACGCGCTGGATGGTCGTTTTTGTGACCCGTGGCGGCCAGCCGTTCTCCGTTGTTCGTAGCATGGAAACATTTAACCCGGAGTTGATCTCCCACACGCTGGCACTGATAGCGTGTCTCGATACTGACGGCTATTCCTTTGCCAGTATCATCAGCACCCTGGCTCAGGAGGGCGAACTGTGATCCCCTCATCCCATGCCATTGTGACCCTGAAACCTGCACGCCAGGCTGCTTTGCAGGCCATCATGTTCGTGGAAGACGCCCGGTTTCGGGGAGCTCGTTTGCCCTCGATGCCCCATGTCCGCACGTTCCTGCGCATGCTGACCGGTTGCAGTCGAATTAACAGCGCCGTCGCCCGGAGTATTCCCGGCCTGCACCGTGATCCGAAAGACCGGCTGAATAATCTGAAGCAGGTGGAAGAGGCACTGGATACGCTGATTGCCAGTCAGGGGGAATGCTGCCCGCTGCCGCTGACAACCGATGTTCAGGCTGAACTTTTTCCGGAAGTGATTCACACCCGAACCGATCGGCGGATGCAGCGTGAAAATATTGCGTTCACCCGGAGAGTTCGGCGTGAAGGCAAAGAGATAGCACATACCTGGTTGCTGCGACAGAACCTGCTGGGGCAGGCTATCACGGAGCTTAACTTTCAGTCACCGGAGACCGTTAACACCTGGTACCGCCAGTGGGCTGACGAGTTTGACGCGCGGGATCTGGAGCCTGCCTTCTGGAACTGGCGATCGCGGTTTGCCTCGCTGGTCTCCCTGGACTGGCTGCGGGATGCCGGGGAGCCGCTGTATGGTGTCATGCATGAAATCAGCTTCATTGTGAGAGAGACACCGGAGTCTGTGCGTCAGGCAGAACGCTGGCAGGTCCCGAACAAGCTGACACACCGGAGCCGCGGATGAAGTGGCGCTATTCCCCGCGCTGGAAACTGGACCGGACCGCATAAACTGGTCTCCGACGTCGTGGAAGCCGGGAAACCTGCTCCCTAATCGATCATGTCGCGCTGGGTGGCGGGCGCAGGATATGCGGTGTGCGTGGGTTTTCTCTTTGGGAGGCAGAGCGTGCCGCTTAGATTGGTGCCCGGACAAAGGCAAGCAGAACAAATCCACCCCTGGATTATCGAAATACTGGCCTTGTCCGGGCAATCCATCGTAGCCATTTGAAAAGCCACAGGCACGTAAAAATTCTTTCAGTCCGTGATAATGACCAGGCCGCTAAGATAACTGCCAGAAAATTAGCTTATAGGTTAACTTTACTTTGATTGAAATTAGCCTGTAGGTTAATATACAGGAAACGGGAGGTCACATGTTTAGCGTCGTTTATCATCCGGATGCCAGGGAAGAAGCCACAGCATTACCCGTAAAAATCAGGGTGAAGTTTGACCGTCTCATCGGCAAACTGGAATATGATGCCCGGTTGCTGCGGGAACCAGACACCAGGCCTCTGGGCGATGGACTTTTCGAGATCCGCACGATGGGGACGGACATCGCCAGGGGCATATGGGTATACCACAAAGGCAATACCATCATTATGCTGCGGGTTTTCATCAAAAAGTCACAGAAAACGCCAGCGAAAGAAATCGATCTCGCCAAAAAGCGTTTAGCGGAGGTACTCAATGAAACTGGTAAGCCATAAAGAACTGCATAGCGAGTGGATGCAGGACGATGAATATCGCGCTGCATGGCAGGAAGAAGAACGCAAGGAGAAGCTCAGAGAGCTGCTGGCAGAATGGCGTAAGCATGACAACCTGACAAAAGCGCAGGTTGCTGAACGCATGGGGGTTACACCTCCGGTTATTTCCCGCCTGGAAAACAACATCACCAAAGCCAGCATTGACACGCTGACCCGATACGCTCATGCCTGCGGTATCAAGAAGCCTGTCATTGCACTGTACTGAGCAACCGGCCGGGGCTGGCCTTTTGTTTCTGTCAGCCCCAGCATTTTGTCTTATAGCAATTATGCGCATGTGTTGTATCGATTCTCACAGACAGGGCATGACAGAAGGTGGCGTAAATAACCAGAAGGGCAGGGGATAACCTGCCCGACTGCGGGAAAAGGCTGCTCACCTGCGGTGCCGGATAATACCGGCTGCGCTACGCGCCGCCCGTATTATTACGGCGCGGGCTTATCTCATCATGATTAATTATTCATCCCTGTTATATCTCATCCGGCATGCTGCTTTTTATCCCTTCCGGTATTTATCCTTACAGGCGAACCCAATGAATTCCGATCCGGGCGTCGTCCCTTTAGGGACACGGCTGTCGTGAACAGAGCCAGCAGGCTGTCTCTGCCCTGCGGGCTTCCATCCTGACGCAAATTCAAATTCACGCTTGCTGCATCCTTGTCAGGATGCGCCGCTTTCACCGTGCCGGCGATAAAGCTGCCGTCACTTTTATGGCGCCACGCCGTTCCGACGTGTCGGGTGTGTGCATCCTGTCCCCCCGGTGAGGCCATCCCCCGTGTGTCCTCACGCGGAGGGCTGGTCGTAGCACCGCCGTGTCGTCGCACAAGGGGTAAATAAACTCCGCCAAAAACTTTTTGCCAGGGACCGCAAAAACTTTTTGTCTCCGCCCCTTGTTCTCCTCCTTACAGCGTTGCTCCTTTGCCCTGTGCCGCGAGAGAACTCACCAGGGAGATGGACAACCATCACCACAGGAGAAAACCAGAATGCACACACGAAACGTCAAAACCGCCGCTCAAGAATCTTCCAGAAAGATGGGGGGAAAAGCCGTGTCATACACGATCCTCGTTGCTGATAAGCCAAAAAACTCAGAGGAAGAGTGGGACGTCATGGAATTCAGCAGCCTTGTTGCGCTGAAAAAATATCGCAGAAGCCACCCGGAAAAAATGAGCTTCAGCTATGGCTATGCCCTCAGCCGTGGCGTGGATAAGCAGTTCTGTCATATCAACGTGGCTGAAGCGGATCATTTCAAACAGTTTGTGCGCCTGATTGAGCGTGCAGGCTTCAATATCCAGGACAACCAGCTATGAACACACAAAACAACAACGTCAACACCGCCGCTTTTGAATCTACCGAAAGATGGGTTATGGCCTGCCCGGAACCGATCGCAGCAAAGGTACTGGCATTTCACGGAAAGAGCGCCAGCTATGCCTTTAATGTCCTGGCTGATTTGAAAGCTGCCGGTGCGTCATATGCACGTCGAAACATTATCGCAGATATGTTCCGGCGTTTAGGCGTGAAGTAACCAATTGAACCAGAAGGAGAAAACTATGTACTTACACCTCACCGAATCTTCAGCCCGTCCGGGAATGCAGGTGACTGCCGAAGCCGAGCATGAATACTGGCTCAGTCGCCAGAAAGCGGCGGTGAAAGCGCCCGCTGAAATCGACGTTCACGCCTTCCATGATGCGCTGGGCCTGATGTACCCGCTCAACTGGTCAACGAGTGAGAACGGCGGCTGGGAGACGTTCATGCTGCAGGAAATGGTCTGCGGTGACGTGGCAGAGATTTATGCCCGCTATGGAGCCAGATATTTCCGGCTGCGGGATGTGTGCAACCTGAGCCATGCGCAGATTAAAACGCGCATAAAGGAGGGATTTAACCTGTTCCAGAAATGAAAAAAGCAGGCTTTCGCCTGCTCATTCCGCGCCGGATACGTACCCGCAAAAGTTTGCATCCGGCATATGTAAAACCAACATGGAGATTAAACCATGCAATTTGACCCGCAAATCGTCGCACAGGCAAACGCGTTTGTAAATGCTTTACGCAGCGGGAAGCGTGCCCACGTCCCCGCTATGCGCCTGGAATACTGGCAACAGTTTTTGACCGTGGTCTACAGCGGCCTCGGTCTGGCGTGATGTGAAACCTGCCGCTCCGTAAGGGGTGGCTTTTTCAGGAGGTAAAATAAGGAGGCCGCGTAAATAACCGGAAGGGCAGGGGATAACCTGCCCGACTGCAGGAAAAGGCCGCGCACCTGCGGTGCAGAATAATACCGGCTGCGCTACGCGCCGCCGGTATTACTCCGGCGCGGCGTTATCTCATCAATATTCTTTATTCATCCCTGTTACATCTCTTCCTGCATGCTGCTGTTTATCTCTTCCGGAATTTATCTCTGGTGAGAGATTAAATAAATACTGACCCGGGCGTCGTCCCTTTAGGGACACGGCTGTCGTGAACAGAGCCAGCAGGCTGTCTCTGCCCTGCGGGCTTCCATCCTGACGCAAATTCAAAATCTCGCTTGCTGCATCCCTATCAGGATGCGCCGCTCTCACCGTGGCGATAAATACCCGCCATTCTTTGGCCTGAACGTGAATCCAATAAAGACCGGATTGACGTTCAGGGTTGTGTGCATTCTCAATTCTGCGCGATATCGCCCGACATCATCTTTCGCGGAGGGCGGCTTTTAGCATCGCCCGTGGCGTAAATAAAGGGTATATAAACGCTTCGCGCCCCTTTATTTACTCCCCGTCAGCTGCAAATTGCCCTTTGCCGCTCAGTGATGAAGTCGAACGATTTAATAAAACGCGAAGGAGACAACCAGCATGCACACAATACACGTCAACACCGCCACTCGTGAATCAGACGAACAATTTAAAACAGATAAATATCTGCGCTGTGCAGTGACCGATAACAAGGCGTGTCTGGATTTTATCCAGGCGCTCTTTTTTACCCCGTCTGCGGATAATATGGCAGATAACTGGTTACGCCAGCACTCCGATTACGACGGTGGTTTCTGGTCTTACTGGATTATTCCGCAGGGTGTCGGTGGGAATATTGCACCAAACCGTATCCAGTTCATCACCACCCAGACCAGATATATTGCGCCGGAAGGTGAGCAACGTTACAGGATGAACATCCCTGAGAATTATTTTGAGAATGAATTCAGCGCCGATGCAGCAGGAATTATTGCCACGCTGATGGTGATGAACAGTCTGTCCTGGCAGGTGTCAGAAATGGGGCCGGAATATGCACGGATCTGTCATCATCTTGTGTCCCGGCAGGATGCGTTGAGGAATTATGTCAACATTATCCAGCATCCCGAACGTCATTTAATCTGGCGTGCGATTGGTTAGTCGTGTAATGAAAGTAAAGGCCTCACGAATGAGGCCTTTACTTTTTAACAGCATGGGGTTGTCCTGCATTTTTATTGGTTTTGATGGCCCGGTAGATAACCTCAATCTTCCTCGCATATGCCAGTCGTCGCATGGCCTGCCTGTCCGTTCTGCGGAACCCGGCGTTGTAGGCACCGACCGCCTCCCAGCTTATACCCCATTTCTGAAACGCCAGTGCCAGATAATATGCGCCGGTGTAAATATTCAGGCAGGCATCTGTCAGAAGATTTTGCGGTTTAATTCCGTACCGCGACAGTTGCATATGGTGCTGCGAATCGATTTGCATCAGTCCGGCACCGTAGCCTGTTCCCGGATTTTTTCCGATGGCACCCACCACCCATTTTGACTCCTGCCATGAAATAGCCCGGAGCAGATCCGGATCTATTCGATAATCCCGTCCTGCCATATCAAAACAATCCGCTGCCATTGACGAACTGGAAAATAAAAAAAGAGTGAATGCCAGTGCCATTCCTTTCATGGTTATCCCTCCGGGGCCAGATGCCGGAATTACGTTAACCCATCCCAGATGCAGACTCAACAAATATGCACTCCTCACCACAAAATCACCACACCCCACGCAAAATTAATATTTTGCAGATTTGGCATTTGAAACAGTGAGTTAAGGAAAAAATAATGTGCAGCACATTATTTAATGTGCTAAAGCGATTCGCTTATGAATCTGAAGCGATTCGTTAATGAATTGCACGCGATTCAGTAGAGACTAATTTTTCTAAAAACATGTGTTTACAAGTATCGTGAATCTATATTAGATTCGTCAAAAATCGAACAGTGATTCGTGAGGGGATTCATCATTCTGTTGTGATGAATCTAATGGTGAATCGTGCAGAAAACCGCTTCTTCAATATGTTGTATATGTCTTAAGTCTCCGGGTATAAATAAGAGGGTATATGGCTAAAATTCAGGTGTACGTTAATGATAATGTTTCTGAGAAAATCAATGCAATTGCCGTTCAGAGGCGTGCAGAAGGTGCAAAGGAGAAAGATATCAGCTATTCAAGCATTGCATCCATGTTACTTGAACTCGGGTTGCGTGTATATGAAGCACAACTGGAGCGCAAGGAGTCAGGCTTTAATCAAATGGCCTTTAATAAGGCCTTGCTTGAAAGTGTCATAAAGACTCAGTTTTCAGTGAATAAAGTTCTGGGTATTGAGTGCCTGAGTCCCCATGTTAAAGACGATCCCCGGTGGCAATGGAAGGGAATGGTTCAAAATATCCAGGAGGATGTTCAGGAAATCATGCACCGATTTTTCCCTGAAGATGAGAGTGAAGGCGAGGAATAGAATAAGACTTTTCGTATGATGCATCTTGTTAGCTGGTAATTATGTTTTTATTGTTATCGTAAAAATTATTGTTCTTTTCTTGATAGTTATTTCAGTATAAAGATCTGCTTTAATTTGATGACTTTGTAGGAAGTGAGATTTATAATTTAAACGTAGTTTAAAATTTGTGAAACATTGGTGTAGAGAGGTATCAGCTCCCTACACCAACTATCCATAGAAACCTTCTAAGGAGGCACCTATGTGTGCGATGGATCGTAGTGGTGATGACAGAGTAAGTCAATCAGTAAAGGATGTTCTTCTTCACATAAAAGAACTGTATCATTCTTCACCAGTTTCTGTGTGTGTCAGAAACTCTGAAAGAGAATTCCTCTATAAAAACACTTCATTTGACCAGTTGTATGCTTATCTATTAAATAAAGAAAAATCTAATTTCAAAAATGTTGTACCAATAGAGGTTGATGTGTTCCTCTTGAGGCTAGAGGTTGAGTGTAGCTTACTTGGGAATGGTGGTGTTTTAAGTAAGTCCTTTTCTAATAAAGGAACTGGCTTTAACGTTTATATGGAATGCCGCCAGGCAGAAAACGGTGATATTATCGTGATTTGGATGCTTAATTTGTTAATAATTAGGCCTCTTGCAGGATTTAGAGTTTTTAAACAGGACCTACATTCCAGAAAAAAATTTGATGAATTAATAAGCCGTTTAACTAATAAAAACCTCATAACACTCTCCTTTTATATGTCCGGGTTTGATGTTTCAGAAATATCAATTGCTATGAACGTTGAAACAAAAACCATTGATTCAAGAATCGAGAGATCAAAAAAACTAATTAAGCAGTATTACCCCTCATTTGTTCAGTTTAAATATGAATGTTTCCGTAACAAGGCAATATACTTTTTTATTGAACAAACACTCGATTATCTTTTGTTAGAGCTTTGTTAAAAAAGTGAGGGGGATTTCCTGTATTCCCCCCCAATCAAATCTATGCAATGATTTGACTATGAGATCTCTAATCGGAGAAGTTGTGTGTCAAAGCGTTATACCAACACTGGAAATAAAAATATTGTTTCCGTTTACCTTGATGACGACACTCATGCAGTTTTAGTTAGCGCAAAGAACCGTAGTGGCAGAACTAAATCAACCGAGGTCGCGATGCGTCTCAAAGATCATCTGAGACGCTTTCCAAACTATATCTTTTCTGAACAACGAGAGGAGGAAGAAAGATAGTAATTTAATCAACTAAATACAGATGTGATTTTCAACTAACGTATACATTCTCTTTAAAGGAAATAAATATGAATGCTGTATTAAGTATTCAGGGAAATACTTTCTCTGAAGAAACCAAACCGTCTTTTCTGTCACGTGTTTTCAACAAAAAGTCAGCCCTGAAAGTGACCAAGGCTGTGCTGCCGGTAGCCGCTCTGGCGGCGTTCTTCCCGGACGCCGCGATGGCCACCACCACGGCGACCGACCTGATGAAATCCGGGGATGCTACCGTTAAAGGCACGTTCGGTAAGTCTTCCAGCGTCGTCAAGTGGGTGGTTCTGGCTGAAGTCGTAGCAGGCGGCATCATGTACATGATGACCAAAAACGTGAAGTTCCTGTTCGGCTTCGCCATCATTTCGACCTTTATTACCATCGGTATGTCGGTCGCCGGTTACTGACAGGAAATACGTGATGACGGGAGACGAATTAAAGAAATACCGTTTCCCGGAAACACTGACTAACCAGAGCCGCTGGTTTGGCTTATATCTTGATGAACTTATCCCGGCAGGGATTTGTCTCGGCTGGGGTTTCTGGACCAGTAAGTTCTTATTTGGTATAGCTGCAGCGGCACTGGTTTTCTGGGGTATCAAGAAACTGAAAAAAGGGCGGGGCAGTTCCTGGTTACGCGACCTGATTTACTGGTATCTGCCCACCTCCCTTCTTAAAGGTTTCTTTCATGATGTTCCGGACTCCTGTTTCCGGCAGTGGATTAAATAAATCAACGGGGAAATAACATATGGAACATGGTGCCAGACAAAGTACCACGCGTGTTATCGCCGTGGGGTTTATCTGTCTGGGGACGCTTTTTACCCTCAGCCTTGCGACAAATATCATACAGAGCATTAATAACTATCGCCTGCAGACAGAACAGAAAGTGGTAGTCACGCCAATGTTGTTCAGCGCGCCATTTGCTGTATCACAGAATCAGGCGGACGCGTCATATCTGGAGCAGCTGGGCCTGAGCTTTATTGCATTACGTCTTAACGTCACGCCGGAAACGGTCGACGCCCAGCATGCCCAGCTGCTCCGGTATGTTTTTCCCGGGGCGCAGAACAGCCTCAAAATCCAGCTGGCAGAAGATGCTAAGCGGATAAAAGACAATAATGTGAATGCCTCTTTTTATATGACGTCTGTCCGTGCGTACCCGGCTGAAAATCGGGTGGATATCCGCGGAGAACTGAAAACGTGGATAGGGGATTCTGCCCCCTACAGTGAAATTAAAAGTTACGTCCTGCAGTTTAATCGTGTGGATGGTGTCAGCTGGCTGGCGCGTTTTGGAGAAATAAATAATGAAAAACATTAACCCGTTATTTCTCTCCGGTTGCCTGTTTTTTTCGCTACCTGCGATATCGGCCACCCTCAGCGGTACGCTGGCGCCGACCGTTGTTCCCCTTGCGAACGGCGGGCAGGCAAACATCGCCGTGAGTAACACGGACCCCAACCTCTTCACCGTTTCCGGTGACCGTATTACTGCAATTAACAGTCTGGACGGTGGTCTGACAAACCAGGAGCAGACCGACAGCGGTGGCGCCATTCTGGCCACGGTCAGCAAAAAACCGTTCACCTTTATTGTGGAAACCGAGCGCGGACTGAACTTTTCCATCCGGGCGGTACCACGCGCCGGGGTTGGCCGGACTATCCAGCTGGTCTCCGAGCTCGTGGGGACACCGGGTCCCGCTAAATCATGGGAAGAATCCGGTCCGTATGAAGGTATTCTGGTTTCTCTTAACCGTGCTGTTCGCCAGGGTCAGATCCCTGATGAATACCAGGCTGTTCCTGTCACATCGGAATCACTGCAGGTGCCCGCTGGTCTGCGTGCGACAGCGGAAAAAGTCTGGACCGGGCATCACCTGAAAGTGGTGCGCTACAGCCTCGAAAATATCAGTTTTTCGCCCCGAATGATCCGCGAAAGCGATTTCTGGCAACCCGGCACCCGCGCCATCATGCTCAGCAGCCCTGCTGGCCAGCTGACCGGTGGTGGCCGGATGCAGGTCTGGATCACCACCTCTGAAGGGGGGCGCTGATGGCCAACTTCAATACGATCATCAAACGTAAGCAGTACCTGTGGCTGGGCCTCATTCTGGTCGGTGGCGCGGGCGCCATCGGGGGGGGAATGTATCTTTCTGACCTGAACCTGAGTTCGGAAGAAGAGGCCCCTGTGCAGGGAGAGCCGGCCCCGGATATGACCGGTGTGGTTGACAGTAATTTCAACAGCAAAGTGGAGCAGCATGCGACAACGGAGATGCAGGCCACTGCTGCGGACCTGAACAAGCGCTTTGGCGCGCTGCAGGGCGAAGTGGACATACTGAGTAAGGGCCGTGCTGCCGATCAGGTTCGTATCGAGCAACTCAGCAATGAGAATGCCGCGATGCAGGAGCAACTGAGGACGCTGGGCGTCAGGCCATCCGTTCCTGGTGGAGAGCCGGCGCCGACCCCTCCCTCTCCGGCACCCGGGCCGGAAGGTGAACCGCAACCGGCAAATTATCCGCCACAGCCTGGTGGTGCGGTACCACCGCCGACCGCTTTCTATCCGGGTAACGGTACTGTGCAACCCCCGCAGGTCAGTTATCAGTCTGTACCGGTACCGAACCAGATCAACCGTAAAACGTTCATCTACAACAAAGGGAAAAAGGGCAGGGAGCTGCCGTATATCCCGTCAGGCAGTTTTGCGAAAAGCAGCCTGATCGAAGGCGCCGATGCGAATGCTTCCGTGACCGGGAATGAATCAACCGTACCGATGCAGTTACGCATCATCGGTCGGGTGGAAATGCCGAACAGTAAAACCTATGACCTGACCGGCTGCTTTGTCGGACTGGAAGCCTGGGGGGATGTCTCCAGTGAGCGTGCCATTGTCCGGACCCGCAATATCAGCTGCATCAAAGGGGATAAAACCATCGACCAGCCGATTAACGGTCACGTCTCATTTATGGGCAAGAACGGTGTGAAAGGCGAGGTGGTGATGCGTAACGGCAAAATCCTCGGCTGGGCCTGGGGCGCAGGCTTTGTTGACGGGATTGGTCAGGGCATGGAGCGGGCTTCGCAACCTGCTGTTGGCCTGGGTGCAACGGCATCCGTTGGCGCCGGTGACGTGCTGAAAATGGGGATTGGCGGCGGGGCATCCAAAGCCGCACAGACCCTGAGTGAGTATTACATCAAACGCGCTGAACAGTATCACCCGATCATCCCGATTGGTGCCGGTAACGAAGTCACGGTGGTGTTCCAGGACGGTTTCCAGCTGAAAACCATTGAAGAGCTGGAAGCGGAAAAGAACGGGCAACAGCAGGCGCAGAACCAGGCACAACCTGAACAACCCGAGAGCAGGTCGCAGCAATCCGGCGGGAACCTCAATGGTTTTAATACCGATGAGATGCTGAAGAAACTGGGCAAGCTTGACCCGCGTGAGTTCTCGCCGGGGGCTGCACCTCAGGGAGATAACAATGGTTAATACAGGAAAAATCGGGGAGAAGAAAAGTCTGTCAGTTCCTCAATCTGCAAATTATTTAGACCCGAAAATTTATGAAGAGCTTATAAGAACTGCTGACAGTGTCGCTGAGGCTGTATTCAGGAACAGTTACTGGAAATTAATTTTTAATAAATAAACAGAGGACAGGTGAATATATGAAGGAATTAATAATGTTAATTCCTCTGGGCAGCGCTTTGCTTTTAACAGGGTGCGCGGGCACAGAGACGGAGTTCGAATGTAATGCCACGACATCGGATACCTGTATGACGATGGAGCAGGCAAATGAGAAGGCGAAAGCAAAAGAGGAAAGTGCTTCGGCAAAGCCGGCTGCGGCCGGGTTGCTACGACTGGCTGACGGCAATTTCAGAACGACGTCGCCGGGTTCATACCCGTTGCCGCCACAACCCGGGTTTGTGAAAACAAAAAGTGCATCGGTTGCGCCGGTAAATAAAAGCAATTCCGGTTTGCTGAATAATACCGCTGCGGCAGCCAGACCGGTTTATACCGTGAATACGGTTATGCCGTCAGTGCGTCCGGTAACGGTATCAACCCTGACTTCACCGCCGACGGTACCCGGCCAATATCCGCGTCCCCTGAGAAAGGGGGAACAGATAACGTCGTTGTGGGTGGCACCCTATATCGACACCGATGATGTTTATCACCAGCCGTCGACGGTTTTATTTGTTGTCACACCATCGGCATGGGGTCAGCCCCGCATTAACTAATTAACAGCGCCGTAAATGGCGCTGTGAAGACGCAATGAATACCGGATTTAAAACGAGTGCCCTGTGCGTTGAAAGGGATGGGCGGTAGCGTGTTTTATAGCAGGAGAGATTATGGACAATAATAAGGCTTTGCTTTCTTTATGTGTGCTGTCGGTCGTGTTGATGAGTGCTGTGTTAGTTTTTAAGCAAACCCAACCCGGCAATGACGATTTAATTAAAGACGGGAAGTACTGGACCACTGCGTGTTCCCTCAAAGAAGTTGATATCCCCACAGGAATGTTTACCAGTAACATTAATCGACTGGATTGTTCAGGTGTTGTTGTGAATGTAGTGACGGATAAATACGATCAGGCAGTATCCGCGTATAACAAATCTAAAAATCAGGGGTGATACAGGATGATTAAAGCGAAAATACTGGAATCAAAACCTGTGAGCCACGGAACGATACTTTGAGAAACTATTCAGGAGAGTGAAATGAACGCATTTTACTATGGTATCAATCTGGGATGGATAGCGGGAATATTTCTGGCACTCTTTATTGTAGGGGGCATCCTGGCAGCATCAATGTGTGCAATCCCACAGAAGTATCAAAGCCGTTTAAATGCTGGAAACACCTTTATCTGGAGCTCACTGGCCGCCGTGGTGGGACTGGCTGGGATACTCCCGATCCTGATTATGACGGTATCAATGGATGACCTGGAAGCGGGTAAACACTGGCAAACAGAATGCAAGCTAATGGAAGTCAACATTCGGGATGGCTCCTTTTCAGAGGCTGTGAATAAGTTAGATTGCGCCGGGGTTATCATCAATGTACCTTCCGAAAAATATTATCGTTATATCTCTGAGTGGCAATTGTATAAGGCTAAAAACAAATGAAATCAGATGAGGCGAGCTGGTTTAAACATGCTCTTAATTTGTCTGCAGCAATCATTTTTGCAGGATTCCTGTTTTATCCTGTTTACACGAATTACAGAGATAACAAAATGGCGACTGAACAACAGTTGCTGAAAATTTCTCAAGGAACACCCTGTGCGGGAGAGGCTTTTCGGAAGGTGCTTCTTAATAATTCGGAGACGTTAACCCTTCGCTCAGCGAATAAAATTGCCTCAGAGTGTGACGAGAGGGATAAGCAACTTCAGGTATTAAGTAAAACACGCTCCGATGAGGGGTGAATATATCCGTAGTGGCAATTGCATAAGGCTGGCGATAAATTATTTTACCCGGTTGGCATAATAATTATTAATGAGATTTTTTAATTATGGCTTTGATTAAAAAGTATGGCTTTCTGCTTATTCCTGCGTTGTACTGGCTCATCTATCTGGGTGTCAGATTGACTTACAACGGACTGGCTGGAGAGTACACACCTGATTTCATTCAGAGTATACGCCATGACGGTGTGTTTATTATCTGCAGCTTACTGGTGTTTTATATTGCCTGTTTAAGAGTTGATGTCAGTGACGGAGAGCTTTCAGGGGTGCTCTTTTTGGCTGTTATTCTTTTTCATGTTGCTGCATTAATTATCTCGCTTCTTATCTGTTTATGGCAGGGGGCGCTGTTGTCGGATGTTATTTTTATCTGGCAACTGGGCACCTCGATGATGATGTTAGTGTTCATCCCTGTACTCACTTTTAGATATGCTTAGTTATCCCATAAAAAATACAGCGTCTGACATGTCTGTTGTTTGCTGCTTCATCTCTTTTTTTATTATTTAAATGCTCATTAAGGAATGCTCACATGCGTAATAACCTGATGGATACCGTCGCTCAGGCCGTGAATTCGCTTGTGTCGGCACTACAGTTGCCTGACGAATCTGCGAAAGCGAATGACACGCTGGGCAGCATGAATTTCCCCCAGTTCAGCCGGATTTTACCCTATCAGGATTATGATTCTGAAACAGGGCTTTTTATTAACACGAAAACGATCGGCTTTATGCTGGAAGCCCGGCCCCTGCCGGGGGCAAACAAAGATATTGTCGCCACTCTGGAGCATTTGTTGCGGACAAAAATCCCTCGTGGCGTGCCGTTCACTATTAATCTGGTGTCCAGTAAGCTCGTCGGGGACGACATTGAGTACGGGCTGCGTGAATTTAGCTGGAGCGGTAAGCAGGCGGAGAAGTTCAACGCCATTACCCGTGCCTATTATCTCCGCGCGGCAGAAACCCGCTTCCCTTTGCCGGAAAGCATGGATTTACCCCTGACCCTGCGAAACTATCGGGTCTTTATTTCCTGCTGTATCGCGAGAAAAAAGAAAAGCAAAGCACAGATAGTCGAGCTTGAGAACCAGGTCAAAATTATCCGCGCCTCACTGGGTGGCGCATATATTCCCACGCGTGTTATGGGAGGGGCTGAACTGGTCGAACTGATGCGCGAAGTGATTAATCCTGATCCGGGCGAGATGTATCACAAGCCCTATAAACTGGACCCGTATCAGGACCTCAACTATCAGTGTGTGGTAGACAGTTTTGACATGAAGGTCACGGCCGGACACCTGAAAATAGGCCGTCTTGGCCACGACGGGAAAGAGACGGCCACCAGGGTGACCAGTTATCACCTTGAACGGGATCCGGAAATTGCCTTTCTCTGGACCAGTGCAGATAACTACGCCAACCTGTTGAACCCTGAGCTCTCCATCTCCTGCCCGTTTGTCCTCACGCTGACCCTGATGGTGGAAGATCAGGTGAAAACCCAGAATGAAGCGAACCTGAAGTTCATGGACCTGGAGAAGAAAAGCAAAACCTCTTACGCCAAATACTTCCCGTCAGTGGAGAAAGAAGTCAAAGAATGGGGTGATATCCGCCAGCGGCTGGCGACCAACCAGACCAGCCTTGTGTCATATTTTTTCAACATCACCACCTATACCCCGGACAATGTTGAAGCCTCACTCACCACCGAACAGCAGGTGCTGAACAGTTTTCGTAAAGGCGGTTTCCAGCTGATCCCCGCCCGCTACCATCACCTGCGCAACTTTCTGGCCATGCTGCCCTTCAAATCCGGTGAGGGTCTGTTCAAAGAGCTGCAGGCGGCCGGGGTGGTCAAACGGGCCGAAACGTTCCAGGTCGCCAATCTTCTGCCCGTGGTGGCCGACAGCCCGCTGGCCCCGGCGGGTCTGCTGGCGCCGACCTACCGCAACCAGCTGGCGTATATCGACCTTTTTTATGAAGGGATGGATAACACCAACTTCAATATGGCGGTCTGCGGCACCTCCGGGGCAGGTAAAACGGGGCTGATACAGCCGCTGATCCGCAGTGTGCTGGACTCCGGCGGTTTTGCCTGGGTGTTCGATATGGGCGATGGCTATAAGTCCCTGTGCGAAAACATGGGCGGGGTCTACCTCGATGGTGATTCGCTAAAGTTTAACCCGTTCGCCAATATTCTCGATGATGCCCACTTTGACCTCTCCGCGGAGCGTATCCGTGACCAGATGTCAGTGATGGCCAGTCCGAACGGTAACCTGGACGAGGTCCACGAAGGCCTGTTGTTACAGGCCGTGCAGGCGGCCTGGCTGAGCAAACGGAGGCATGCCCGCATCGATGATGTGGTGGCGTTTCTGCAGAGCGCAAAAGACAGTGAAGAGTATGCCGACTCTCCGACCATTCGCAGCCGCCTGGACGAGATGATTATTCTCCTCGATCAGTACACGGTGAACGGGATTTACGGGGACTACTTTAACTCGGACAAACCCACCCTGCGCGATGATGCCCGGATGGTGGTGCTGGAGCTCGGGGGGCTTGAATCGCGCCCGTCACTGCTGATTGCCGTCATGTTCTCGCTGATTATCTATATCGAGAACCGGATGTACCAGTCCCCCCGGAGCCTGAAAAAGCTCAACGTCATTGACGAAGGCTGGAAACTGCTCGATTTCAAAAACGAAAAAGTGGGGCAGTTTATTGAGAAGGGGTACCGGACCGCGCGCCGGCATACCGGCGCCTATATCACCATCACCCAGAATATAGTCGACTTCGATTCCCCCACCGCATCCACCGCTGCCCGGGCGGCCTGGGGTAACTCCTCGTACAAGTCGATCCTCAAACAGTCAGCCAAAGAGTTCGCCAAATATAACCAGCTGTATCCGGATCAGTTCTCAAAACTGGAGCAGGACATGATCAACAGTTTCGGTTCTGCAAAAGAACAATGGTTCAGTTCTTTCATGCTGCAGGTAGAAGCGAACTGCTCCTGGCATCGTCTGTTTGTCGACCCGCTCAGCCGGGCCATGTATTCCTCCAAAGGCGCGGACTTTGAATTTATCCAGGCGCGGCGGAAGGCGGGTGTCGATATCCATGACGCGGTGTATGAGCTGGCCTGTCGTAACTTCCCGGCGGAAATGGCTGAGCTGGAAGCCCGCATCGCGCACGACAGCGTAAGGAGTGCAGCCTGATGGAAAACCACGCAGAACAGCAGAAAACGACGCCCCGGCCGTATCGACGGGGGCTGGCCATCGTTGCGCTTGTTGTCTTCGTCCTGGCGACCAACGTCTTTCTCACGCGGGTGGTACTGGAGTACACCACGCCGCGGGTGGTGGCCTTTGATATGAAGAAAACGCTCGACAGTTTTATGGACAGTGTCAGTCAGAAACAGCTGTCAGAGGCGCAGTCCAAAGCGCTGTCAGAGCGGTTTAACAGTGCGCTGGAGCAGAGCCTGGCGGATTACCAGCAACAACATCATGTCCTCATCCTGGTGTCGCCGGCGGTGGTTCAGGGGGCCCCCGATGTGACCCGTAAAATTCAGACGGACATTGCCCGGCGAATGAAAGGAGGCCAGGAATGACGCGACTGAAATTATGTCTGCTCGCCGGCTGTCTGCTTTCGCCGCTGACACAGGCCGCCGACCTCGGTACCTGGGGGGATTTGTGGCCCGTCCGTGAGCAGGACATGCTGGAACTTATCACGCAGCGGCTGCAGGGACTGCAACAATCCGGCCAGTGGGATAAGACAATGGGCGAGTTTAAGCAGCGGGTGATCGAGAACAGCCAGCGCCCGGCCCCGGTGGAGGGGCTGCACAGAGCGGAGAAATATGCGCAACGCTGGTTTGACCCCAGTATTCGCCTGACGGAAGACCTGAAGGATAACGAAGGGCGGGTGTTTGCTCACCAGGGCGAGCTCATCAATCCCCTGAAAACCGTGCCCTTTATGCAGACCCTGTACTTTATCAACGGCGACGATCCTGACCAGATAGCCTGGATGAAACGCCAGGTGCCGGAAACGCTGATGAGCAAGATTATTCTGGTCCGGGGCAGCGTCCCTGACACCTCGTCCGCGCTGGACAGCCGGATTTATTTTGACCAGAACGGTGTGCTTTCAAAACGGTTCGGCCTGACCAGGGTGCCGGCGCGTATTACGCCGGCACCCTCCGGTGAGCGGCTGAATATCGAAACCTTTCCTGTTAAATAAGGACGTTTCAGTGAAATCCCTGACCCTGTTTCTGAGTGCCCTGATGATGTGGGGATACAGCCTCAGTGCTGCTGCGGACCCCTCCTGCGAGGGACGTTTTGTTAACCCGATCACCGATGTCTGCTGGCAATGCATTTTTCCGATGTCCATCGGGAGTGTGTCGGTCGCGGCCGGTGGTGGCCCGGATACCGTGAATCCGGCCAGTCCGGTTCAGTACTGTCCCGCACCGCCCCCGATATTTGTTCGTATCGGTCTGGCGATTGGCTACTGGGAGCCGATGGCCATGACGGATGTCAGCCGTTCACCTGGCTGCATGGTGAACCTCGGGGGATTCAGTATCAATCTCGGCAAGACCGGGATGGGTACGGCTAAGAAGGATGACAAGCAGGTGAACGGGGCCTTCTATCACGTCCACTGGTACAAGTATCCGCTGACCTACTGGCTGAACATCATTACCTCAGCCGGGTGCCTGGAAGGAGGTGATATGGATATTGCCTATTTATCCGAAATCGACCCGACCTGGGTGGACAGCAGCCTGACCACCATTCTGAATCCGGAAGCGATTTTGTTTGCTAACCCGATTGCCCAGGGCGCATGTGCGGCAGATGCGATTGCCAGTGCATTCAACAAACCACTCGATATTTTGTTCTGGTGCGCCGGCTCTCAGGGGTCGATGTACCCGTTCTCCGGCTGGGCCAGCAACGAGTCCAGTCCCCTGCAGTCATCGCTGTTACTCAGTGAGCGAATGGCCTACAAGCTTCATCGGCAGGGGCAAATCATGGAGACCGTCGGCGCAGATGTGGCGGTCTGCTACGAATACCCGTCTCCGATCATCCCAAAAGAGCGGTGGCGCTATCAGATGGTGAATATGTATCCGGACAGCGGTCAGTGCCACCCTCTCGGGCGCAGTGTGATGCGCTGGGAGGCGGGCAGAAATCCACCCAACACGCGGAAAAACTACGGCTACCTGATGTGGCGTAAACGTAACTGTGTCTACCTCTGACAGGAGTCTCTCATGAAGTTGATAAATGTATTAATGATTCTGGCATTACAGTCAGGTTCAGCAGTCGCTGCAGTTACTCCGGGTAGTCCGACTACGGCAGACAGGGAGTGGCTGAAACAGCAGGAAAACCTCAGTGAACAGTTACGTCAGCATCCGGACAAACAACTGCAGCAGGAACTGGAAGCGCAGATTAACCGTAACCCACTCGCCAGCGCTGACCGTCAGTTTATCGACAATCTGGCCAGCCAGCAGAATGCGTCAAACCAGACAAAGCCAGAAGAAGGGGCGGTGTACTTTGTCTCCTTTTCGATACCGGAAGAGGGTCTGAAGCGAATGTTGCATGAGACCCGGCAGTACAGCATCCCCGCTACCTTGCGAGGACTGGTCAACAACGATATGAAAGCGACCACGGATGCGGTGATGCACCTGGTGAACGACGGGGTGACTGACGGTGTGCAAATCGATCCGACGCTCTACACGCAGTACAACATCCGTAGCGTGCCGGCCCTGGTGGTGCGCTGTCAGGCCGGCTTCGACGTGGTGCATGGCAATATCAGGCTGAAACAGGCTCTGGAGAAGGTCGCAGAGAAAGGGGACTGCGCGAACACAGCCCGTCATATGCTGGGGGGGACGAAATGAGATCGCTTCCCGTCATTGCAACCGTTCTGGGGGCCTTTATCGGGTTTGCAGGACCAGCCGGTGCAGACAGTAATACGGATTACAAAGCCGGTTCGGATTTCGCAAAACAGGTTCAGGGAGGGGGGCTCGATGCCCTGAAAAACTTTAATGGTGAGCAGACCTTACCCGGTTATACCTCCCGACCCGACCAGACGAAATACTACGGTGGCGTGACAGCCAGCGGTGACAGTTCCCTGAAAAGTGACTCTGCTTCGGAGTTCAGCCAGAACGAGGCCGGACAAAGTATCACGGAGTCGTTCACCAACCGGCCCCCTGACAGTATTTCAGCGGATGCCCCCTTTATTCAGGCGGCACAGGACACCGAATCCCGGGCGGACAGCATTGTCGGCGATACCGGTCAGGCCTGTACGGCACAGGTGGTTAATCGTAGCGAGTTCACGAACCATACGTGCGAGCGGGATTTGCAGGTGGAGAACTTCTGCACGCGGGAGGCGACGCTGAAAGACAACGCCACGACGCAAAAGGTCAGTCGTACCTACCAGCAGGCTGTCCCGATGAATTTCACCCGAAACAGCACCCGATGGAGCGGGACGCTGACCATCCCGTCGACAGGGCGGCTGCTCAGCGTGTCTGTTGACGGTGAACCTCTGCCGGTTCCCTGGATTTATGAATGTGACAACGAAGGAAAGGTCAGAGACAGTTGCAAGCTTGCAGTCAGTGAAAACATCAGCCTCTTTGATAAAACATTCCCTGTTGATGTGATGACCTGGCCGAATACGGTGACGACGTGCTCCGGGGGCCAGAACACACACTGTACAAGTCATTACTACGATGGCACCGGGAAAATTCATCAGTCTTTCAGCATGGACCGGAACGTTGTCGCCGGGCAGAGCTTTCCGGTAACGAAAACGTCGAAAACCCAGCCATCAGTGAATGTTAAATCCATTCAGGTGACGGTCATACTAGTCATGGAGGAGACGGAAACCGTATTTGCACCAGAGGTGGTCTGGGTTGAAAGTTGTCCGTTCAGCAAGGACGAAGGCACGAAAACAGGTGAAGAATGTATCAGCCCGGGCGGGACAAAAACCCTCAACCTGGGCGGGAAGGCGTATTCCTTCACAGAAGCATGCTGGAAATACAAGGACACCTGGCTCACACAGCCTGCGGATCATGGCTCCTGTGAGAGCCTGATGAACAATACAGCCTGCACGCTCTCTTCACGTCAGTGTGCCTTCACCGGTGAAGACGGGACCTGTCTGCATGAGTATGCCACGTACTCCTGCGAAACCCGGACCAGCGGTAAGCAGATGATCTGCGGCGAGGATGTATTCTGCCTTGATGGTGAATGCGATAAAGCGGTCAGCGGCACGAACAACGGCTTTGGACAGGCAGTTTCGGAGCTCGCGGCGCTGGCCGCTGCGGGTAAAGATGTTGCGGCGCTGAACGGGGTGGACGTCAGGGCATTCACCGGCAAGGCAAAATTCTGTAAGAAGTTCGCTGCAGGCTTCAGCAACTGCTGCAAGGACAGCGGATGGGGCCAGGATGTGGGCCTGGCACGCTGCAGCAGCGAAGAGAAGGCGCTGGCCAAAGCGAAAACCAACAAGCTGACAGTCAGTATTGGTGAGTTTTGCTCGAAGAAGGTACTGGGGATCTGCCTGGAGAAAAAACGCAGTTACTGCCAGTTTGACTCAAAACTGGCTCAGATAGTCCAGGAGCAAGGCCGTAACGGACAGCTGCATATTGGGTTCGGTGGCGCCAGCAGTCCGGACTGCCGGGGGATCACGGTAG
The DNA here is from genome assembly GCF_964241505.1 of Klebsiella sp. Q11. Lineage (NCBI taxonomy): Bacteria > Pseudomonadati > Pseudomonadota > Gammaproteobacteria > Enterobacterales > Enterobacteriaceae > Klebsiella > Klebsiella sp. Q11. The sequence goes on along the minus strand of NZ_CAXSXW010000018.1, from coordinate 67,540 downwards.
CAGAACTGCAGGGCATTAACTTTAATCAGCTGGACTTTACGAACTTCATGGAGGACCTGATAAATAACCAGAAAATACCGGATAACAGTGAGCTGACTGATAAAACAAAACAACGCATAAAAGAACTTCTCACGCAGTCTTCAGCAAAATGATTTCTGAATAATTAAATTTAAAGGTGATAACAGAGTGTATGGGGATGGGGCACTGTCGCTTGTTTTCTATGTCATCGCGTTATCCCGTATTGAAAATAATAAGGATGGTTTAAATGAACAGACTGGTCAGGTCCACCATTTTTTTGTTTTTTATTCTAATAATGCCATTTTCAAACGCCGCAAGCAGAGAGGAACTCGAGAAGCTGTATTCAATGCAGATGCCCGGCACTGTCATTCAGTGTAAGAGAACAGATGAAACGTTTTTTACAAAAATAAGAATGATTTCCCGGTATACGGTTACGGAGCAAAGTGAAAATAAAACAAAAATGGATGGGTGGGTTGCCATGTACGCCACCGGTCTGAAAGCGTTACGATTTGAAGCTGAATTTAAAGCTACCCGGACAATGCTGGATGCTCGTGATATGTGGGAGGTCGACCCCGACTCACTGGTTATGAAAGTATCAGGTGAGGATGCAAAACGCTTTAAAAATAAGGGAGGGGTTGATTTTTTCAGGGATAATAGCAGGTTAAACTATGACGATCACTCTGATATTCGATTTACTACCTACCCCGATTATATTATCGGGGAGGATGACCCCGGATTCTTTACATCAAAAGGCGCAGAGGAATGTACCACTCGCTTTGCTGACAGTTTTCCCGCGGGGAAAACCGGGCTGAAGGTGAAGGAGGATAACAGTAATAAGGAACACAACCATGAAAATTAACTTTCATAAATATCCTGCCGTCGATTTTGTAGTGAGATTACTGCTGACAATAATCATTATCTCCCCTGTGCTGTATTTCTCATGGGATGCCGTCAAAGGGACGTCAGGTAGTGATTATATTGAGAGTGTGGTTTTTATTCTCATGGTCGGTTTTTTCTGGCTGGTGAGTTACCTCTTCTTTACTGCACTTCAGGATGTATTCAAAAAAAGGAGGGTGAATAAATGAAGCAGATAACCACATTTAAAGAATTAAAAAAATGGCGCAAAGTCACAGGAATGATTTTTGTGCTTGCCCTGTTGATTTTCTGCATGGCGACGTTATTAGCGAGTGACGATCCTGTTGTGGCGGTCCGTTCTCTTTTATTTATTGTTTTCCTCACGATTATAGCCAGACGACTTTTGCCATGAAGACGGGGCTTCACTTCGTTAATCAGCAAAATAAACAGGAGGGTTCATGGATGAGAAAAAATCGTACGGGGTGGTGATGCTGTTTGTCGGCGTGTTTGTCGTTTTTCTGATCAGCATCATGTCTTACAGCCTGTGGCGCGATAAGCAGATTAATGCGTTTATGGCCACCAACCGGGCCTGGGGTATTCAGTGTGACCGGGTTTCTCAGGCCGCGTGGGTGGTTAAAGAAGGGGAGCGGGTGAACCTGGAAATGAATTCACTTCCACTGTACTGCAGCGGGTATCGCTTTGAAGCCCGCAATGACGCAGGAAAAACACGGCGTCTTCTTGATAAATACAGCGTTTATCAGCACCTGACACGCCAGCCGCGTTAATTCATAAAAGGGTATTTACCATGCGAACAATACATGCCGCCATGCTGGCGGGGTGCCTTTGCTGCGCCCTGATGCCAGCCTGGGCGAAAGACGCGGGCTGGCAGTGGTACAACGAAAAGCTGAAAAAACCGGAGCCGGATACGCCGCCCGCGCCTGCGGCTCCGCCGGCCCGAATGGACATTATGGCAAAACTCGCCGAACTGCAGAGCGCCACCAAACGTTCACTGTATGAAGCCATTCTGTATCCGTCGTCTGACAATTTCGTGAAGTATTTCCGTCTGCAGAACTACTGGACGCAGCAGGCCGGTCTGTTCTCGATGAGCGCGAAGAAGGCCATGCTGGAAAACCCGGAGCTCGATTACAACCTGCAGTACAGCCACTACAACGGCACCGTGAAAAACCAGCTTGCGGCCGACTACGCCGAGCAACGCAAGGCAATCTCCTCCCTGGCGCAGCACTATGGTGTGATGTTTTTCTACCGCGGCCGGGAGGCCATTGACGGGCAACTGGTCCAGGTCATCAAAAACTTCCGAGAGACCTACGGCCTGAGCGTGATACCGGTCTCTGTTGACGGCGTGGTGAATCCCCTGCTCCCTGACAGCCGGATGGACCAGGGCCAGGCAGAGCAGCTTGGCGTGAAGTTCTTCCCTGCGATGATGCTGGTTAACCCGAAAAGCGGCCAGGTGAAGCCTCTCAGTTACGGCTTTATTAGCCAGGACGACCTGGCGAAACAGTTCCTCTACGTCTCCAGCGACTTTAAACCCAATTTTTAAGGAGCGTGTCATGCGAAAGATTCGTTTTCCCGATTTAGACATTACCGGGATGTGGGTGCTGGCCGTGGGCGTATTTTTCCACCTTATCGCCCGGCTGGTAAGGAAGCAGCCTGAGCTGGCCGTCCAGGCCGGGGAAATATTCGGGCTGGGCATGGTCGTGTTCGGAGGGTACCGCATTCTCAATGCTCTCATTGCTGACGCTGAAAAACAGGAGAAAGCCCGTGAAAAGCAACCTGAAGATAATTAACGCTGGCGTCGCGACGCTGCTGTTACTGGCATTTTCACGGTCTTCCGTTACCCACGCTGGCACGCTGGATGACGTGAAATCACTCTGGGACCCGCAGGGCATAACTGGCGCGGCTCCGGCGACATCCGCTGGCGTATCTGCGTCTGCGAAGCCGGTCTCTCAGGCCCGCTGGTACCGGCTCAGCAACGGCAAACAGGTCAACCTCAGCGACTGGAAAGTGGTGTTGTTTATGCAGGGACACTGCCCGTACTGCCACAAGTTTGACCCGGTCCTGAAGCAGTTATCAGGCCAGTATGGTTTCTCCGTGTTCTCTTACACCATTGACGGGCTGGGGGATGAAGCGTTTCCCGAAGCGCTGCCGGCACCGCCTGACGTGATGCAGACCTTTTTCCCGAATATTCCGGTGGCCACGCCGACCACGTTTCTGGTCAACGTGAACACGCTGGCGGCATACCCGATTCTGCAGGGGGCCACGGATGCACAGGGCTTTATGGCCAGAATGGATACGGTGTTTCAGATGATGGAGGTTCCGGGGAATGGACAAAATTAAGATGGCTGCGCTGGCAGGTGGCTTTCTGGTGGGGGTCTCTCTCCCGGCTTCTGCTGATGTCAATGGCGACATGAATAACTTCTTCAATAAGCTGGGGTTCGCGTCCAATACCAGCCAGCCGCAGGTCTGGCAGGGGCAGGCCGCGGGCTATGCCTCTGGCGGTTCGCTGTATGCCCGGACGCAGGTGAAAACCATTCAGCTGGTCAGTATGACCCTGCCGGATATTAATGCCGGCTGTGGCGGCATCGATGCCTACCTCGGGTCGTTTTCTTTTATCAACAGCGAGCAGCTGCAGCGCTTCGGCAAACAAATCATGTCCAATGCTGCGGGCTACTTCTTTGACCTCGCGCTGCAGACCACTGTACCGGAAATCAAAACCGCAAAAGACTTCCTGCAGAAGATGGCCAGCGATATCAACAGCATGAACCTCAGCAGCTGCCAGGCGGCACAGGGGATCGTCGGGGGACTGTTTCCTCGTACCCAGGTAGCCCAGCAGAAGGTCTGCCAGGACATCGCCGGTGAGAGCAATATCTTTGCCGACTGGGCGGCTTCCCGTCAGGGGTGTTCGGTTGGCGGCCAGATGGACAAGGTGCAGGATAAGGCCAGCGACAAGGACAAAGAGCGGGTCATGAAAAACATCAACATCATGTGGAATGCCCTGTCCAAAAACCGGCTCTTCGACGATAACAAAGAGCTGAAAGAGTTTGTGATGACCCTGACCGGCACCTTGATTTTTGGGGAAAACAGTGAAATTACGCCGCTGCCGGCACGGACCACGGATCAGGACCTGATTAAGGCGATGATGGAGGGGGGAACAGCAAAAATTTACCACTGCAATGATTCCGATAAATGTCTCAAGGTGGTTGCGGATGCGACGGTCACTATAGCCGCAAACAAGGCGCTGAAGAACCAGATTTCCACGCTACTGAGCAGCATCCAGAACAAGGCTGTGGCGGATGAAAAACTAACGGAGCAGGAGAAGGGCTTTATCTCCAGCACCACCATCCCGGTCTTTAAATACCTGGTTGACCCGCAGATGCTCGGGGTCTCGAATACCCTGCTTTACCAGCTGACGGACTATATCGGCTACGACATCCTGCTGCAGTACATTCAGGAGCTGATCCAGCAGGCGAGGACGATGGTGGCCACCGGGAACTACCCGCAGTCAACGATGGATATGATCCTCGAAAACCTGAATCAGGCGAGTGTCCAGATAGCCGCCTTCCAGTCCCGGGTCCAGGTCCAGCAGGACGCGTTGCTGGTCGTTGACCGGCAGATGAGCTACATGCGCCAGCAGGTGTCTGCCCGAATGATGACCCGTTACCAGAACAACTACCATTTCGGAGGGAGCCTCTGATGCTGGAAATCTACACGATAGCCGGCGGCGACTGGTTCAGGGGCAACCTGAATGCCATTTCCGCCTTCATGAGTACCGGTACCTGGTCCTCTATTGAGAAAATGTGCATTGCTTTTTCCGTGCTGATCGTCGCCGGCAGCTGGGTGAAAAAACACAACATCATGGATCTGGTCGGCTGGGTGTTTGCGCTGACGCTGGTCTCGATGCTGGTCGTCATCCGCAAACCGGTGCAGATTATCGACTACAGCAATGTGTCCCAGGTCTATCAGGTTGATAACGTGCCAATTGGGCTGGCCATTCCGGCGTCACTGACCACGCGTGTGGGCAATGCTCTGGTGCAGAGCTATGAGATGATTTTCGCCCTGCCGGACAGTGTGACGTACAGCAAAACGGGGATGTTATTTGGCGGGAACCTGGTGGCGAAAAGTACGGACTTTATCTCGCAGAATCCAGAAATCACCACCCTGTTCTCAGACTACGTGCAGAACTGTGTGATGGGAGATATTTTTCTCAATCACAAGTATACGTTTGAGGAACTACTGAACTCGTCTGACCCCTACACGATTATTTTTTCTAACCCCAGCCCGCTTCGCGGCGTTTTTGACAAAAACAATCAGTTTAAAACCTGCCAGGAAGCCTCCCGTGATTTGAAATCAGCCCTGGCGCTGGATACCCAGACCGGCGGGAAGACCTGGAGCTACTATGTGCGCCAGCTTTTTGGGGGTAAACCTAACCCGGACCTGCTGTTCAGCCAGATGATCGGTGACAGCTACAACTTCTTCTACAGTTCGGGGCAGAATGCAGGGCAGATTATCCGCCAGAACGTGACGATGAATGCCCTGCGCAGCGGAATCCAGAGCTACGCAGCCCGCAGTGGCGATACGGCCAGCCTGGTGAACATTGCCAATACCTCGTCGCTGGAAAAGCAACGTCTGGCCCAGGCGACAATGGGACATCAGGCGCTGCGTTCTCTGCCCATGATGCAGACAGTGATACTGGGTATTATGTTTGGCCTGTTCCCGATCATGGTCATGGCGGCGATGTTCAACATGATGACCATGCAGGTGCTGAAGGGCTACGTCTTTGCCCTGATGTGGCTGCAGTCGTGGCCTCTGCTGTACGCTATCCTGAACAGCGCGATGGCTTACTATGCGAAGCAAAATGGGGTGCCGGTGGTCCTCTCTGAACTCTCTCAGCTGCAGCTGAAAAACTCGGATATTGCCACCACCGCGGGCTATATCTCGATGATGATCCCCCCGCTCAGCTGGGCGATGATTAAAAGTATGGGAGCAGGTTTCTCCAGCGCCTACAGCCACTTTGCTTCGTCCGGCCTCAGCTCCACGTCGCAGGCCTCCTCCAGCGTAGTGGACGGGAACTATTCGTTCTCAAATATGCAGACGGATAATGTCAGCGGGAACAGCTGGAATACCAACAGCACCACCGCGTTTGGGCAGATGACCCGACAGCTGGCGAATGGGGGGATGGGTACCCAGACCCGGGATGGGTCTATGGTCTGGGATAGTAGTGGCGCCATGTCAAAACTCCCCGTGGATATCAATGTTGGTCGGCAGATAGCCAGCGCACAGCAACAGATGGCCCGGGAATCAGATGTTCAGGCAGAAAGCTCTCTGCACGGTTATAACAGCAGTGTGACGAGTGCCTGGAACAGCCTGAAGCAGTTTGGCACAAATATGGGGACCAGTGCGTCCATGACGTCAGGCGCTGATAATACTGAGTCGTCGCAGGATTCGATGGCCAGAAGTAAAATGTGGAGTGCTGTTGTTTCTAATGCAAAAGCCAACAACATCAGCAATGAAGAGTCTTTCCAGCAGTTGATGGATAAGTCAACGAAAGGGTCTGTATCTGGTGAGATGTACGGTAATGCTAAGTGGGGGTCTGGTGACCAGCTGGCTGGGAAACTGGGTAAATGGGCTACGGGTCTCTCTGCTGAGGGGGGGGCTAAAATTAGTGCTGGCTTGAATGCATCAAGTGGCTCTACTGACTCGACAAATGAATCAGGAAGATCATCCTATGACAGTCGACATGATACCAGTGGTCAGGCAGCCAAAGACTTTAAAGAAGCATCTGATTACTTTACCAGCCGTAAAACAACCACATCGGGTAATATAACGGACAATAATGCCAGCTCGCGTGTTGATCAGTTTGCTGCATCACTCTCTAGTGCTAAAAACAGCTATGACCAGTATACGAACAGCCGGACACGTAGCCACGAATACAGTGAAATGGCTTCACGTACAGAGAGCATGAGCGGACAGATGAGCGAAAATCTGACCCAACAGTTTGCAAACTTTGTTCAGCAACAGGCACCACAGGATGCTGAAGCCATTCTGACCAACACCAGTTCTCCGGAAGTTGCAGCGCAACGTGAAGCTCTGGCGCGTGAATTCGTCAAAGCTCAAGTTGAACCTAAGATTGATGGTGCGTATCAACAAGGTCGTGAAGCCATTGGCCAAAATATGCCTGGTGTGTCAGGCGGTGGTGACAGTGGGTCGGTAACGGCCGACTACGGGCATAATGCCGGTAATATAGAAGCCATGACACGAGATGCAGGTATTAAGGATAATGTGGGGCCGAAAGTGGATGGAATGATAGTGCAGAATAACCAACAGCATCAGGAATCCCGTGAAACCATACAACAGCAAGGCGTTGGAGTGAAAAAAGAGAATGCTGAACTGGAAAATGACCACAAAACAAAAGGAAATGATTTCAAAAGTACTTATAATGAAAGGAAAGAAAGTCAGACTAAATTGCCTGGCGCAGATACGACAAAAGAGCTATTGGATAAGGCAGCTAAGTTAGAAAAAGATAAAACAAAAAAATAGGGAGTATAGGATGTTAACCCATAAAATAATACAAAGTGAAATCGAGGAGTTAAAACAGATCCTGGTTCATAATGATTTAGAGATCCCATCATTCTGGCGCTGTATCTGGCCTGGCCTAGTATGCATGGTGTGGTTTTTACTATCATCCTATCTCTCGTACTGGTTGAGTGATTATGCTTCTGGTCTCGAGAGACTAGCTGCCATGGTTTTTTCTGGTGCAATAGGTGTTTTTTCTATCATTGCAACCGCGAATACCAGAGCACTCTTCCTTTCTTTACCTCAATCCTTCAGGGAGAAATCGTTGTTTTTTGGCTTTTTAGCTAAGAAATGCAGAATTTATGGAGTGGTTGTTTTTGTTATCTTCTCATGTTTAGCATTTTTCTCCGCATATAACGCTATTAATGCGGTTGTCTTTATTGTTATTACAGGATTTAGCCTTTTACTAACAATTATGGTAATGAATATTGATCTTGGTCGCTATCAGTTAGCAACACTTACGTCCGTTATCGAATCGGTAAAAAGCAAAGAAGTTAAGTAATAATAATGGGTTAACTTCCGCTATTAACTGGCCGTTTTTTTAAATTCGGCTTGTTAATCTTCATGTTCTGCAATCAGTTATTTTTCAATATTTCTTGTTCTGTTCATAAACGACTCACAGGTACGCAAATTTTTTGTGTGCCTGTGAGTCGTTGCCGGCTTGCCCGGTTATCTTTATCCATGATGGTTAATTGACGGATTAATGCCATGAGTTTTAATGCCAAAGATATGACGCAGGGTGGTCAGATTGCGAATATGCGTTTTCGCATGTTTGGTCAGATTGCCAATATTATATTTTATGTGCTGTTTATTTTATTCTGGGTGTTATGTGGGCTGATGCTGATGTACCGTCTCAGCTGGCAGACCTTTGTGAACGGCTGCGTTTACTGGTGGTGTACGACACTGGCGCCGATGCGCGATATTATTCGCTCTCAGCCGGTCTATACGATTAGCTATTACGGAAAGTCTCTGGAATATAATGCGGAACAAATTCTTGCCGATAAATATACTATCTGGTGCGGTGAGCAGCTGTGGACGGCATTTGTTTTTGCCGCCATTGTGTCGCTGACAATCTGCGTGGTGACGTTCTTTGTCGCCAGCTGGGTGCTGGGCCGCCAGGGGAAACTGCAGAGTGAGGATGAAAATACCGGGGGGCGCCAGCTTTCCGATAAGCCCAAAGATGTGGCCCGCCAGATGAAACGCGATGGAGCGGCCTCCGATATTAAAATTGGCGACCTGCCTATTCTTAAGAATTCTGAAATCCAGAATTTCTGCCTCCACGGAACCGTGGGCTCCGGTAAATCCGAAGTCATCCGCCGGCTGCTGAACTACGTCCGCGCCCGGGGCGATATGGCCATCATCTACGACAGGTCCTGTGAGTTTGTCAAAAGCTATTACGACCCGTCACTGGATAAAATCCTCAACCCGCTGGATTCGCGCTGTGCGGCCTGGGATTTGTGGAAAGAGTGCCTGACGCTGCCGGATTTCGACAACATCTCCAACACCCTTATCCCGATGGGCACGAAGGAAGATCCGTTCTGGCAGGGTTCCGGTCGCACCATCTTTGCCGAAGGTGCCTACCTGATGCGCGGGGACAAGGACCGCAGTTACGAAAAGCTGGTTGATACCATGCTGTCCATCAAAATCGATAAGCTGCGTGCGTACCTGCAGAACACCCCGGCCGCCAACCTGGTCGAGGAGAAAATTGAGAAGACAGCCATCTCCATACGTGCCGTGCTGACCAACTATGTCAAGGCCATCCGCTACCTGCAGGGGATTGAAAAGAATGGCGAGCCGTTCACGATCCGCGACTGGATGCGCTGCGTACGTGAAGACCAGCCTAATGGCTGGCTGTTTATCTCCTCGAATGCCGATACGCACGCCTCCCTGAAGCCGGTTATCTCGATGTGGCTGTCGATTGCCATCCGCGGTCTGCTGGCGATGGGGGAGAACCGTAACCGGCGTGTATGGATTTTCGCTGACGAACTGCCCACGCTGCACAAGCTGCCAGACCTGGTTGAAATTCTGCCGGAAGCCCGTAAGTTTGGTGGCTGTTATGTGTTCGGTATCCAGTCTTACGCCCAGCTGGAAGATATTTACGGCGTGAAGCCTGCCGCCACGCTGTTTGACGTGATGAACACAAGAGCCTTCTTCCGTTCCCCGAGTAAGGAGATTGCCGAGTTCGCCGCCGGCGAAATCGGTGAGAAAGAAATCCTCAAGGCCAGCGAGCAGTATTCCTACGGGGCTGACCCGGTGCGTGATGGTGTGTCGACCGGGAAGGAAAAAGAGCGGGAAACCCTTGTCAGCTACTCCGACATCCAGACGCTGCCTGACCTGTCCTGCTATGTCACCCTGCCGGGGCCGTATCCGGCCGTGAAGCTGGCCCTGAAATACAATCCCCGACCGAAAATCGCCGAGGGCTTTATTCAGCGCCGTCTCGATACTCGCATCGATGAAAGACTCAGTGCTCAGCTGGAAGCCCGGGAAGCCGAGGGGAGTCTGGTTCGGGCATTGTTCACGCCGGATGAGCCTGTGTCTGAGCCAGCCGAAGAGAAAGCCGGTGTTCAGCCTGAGCAGACTAAACCTGCTAAAGACAGCGTACTGCCTGTGCCGGTAAAAACCTCGTCGATGGCAGCAGAGGGTGCCGGTAAGACGCCAGCCGTCCCGTTATCTGGTGCTCCCGTCACGAGAGTGAAAACCGTTCCATTAATCCGGCCTAAACCTGCTGCTTCGGTGACCGGCACTGCTGCAGCGGCATCCACGGCCGCGGTGAGTGCGACTGCGGGCGGGACGGAGCAGGAACTGGCGCAGCAGCCTGTCGAGGCGGACCAGGATATGTTGCCGGCCGGAATGAACGAGGATGGCGTAATTGAAGACATGCAGGCTTATGACGCCTGGCTGGAAGGTGAACAGATACAGCGGGATATGCAGCGACGCGAAGAGGTCAATATCAACCACAGCCGCAGTGAGCAGGATGATATCGAAATCGGAGGAAACTTCTGATGATGTCGATTGGTTCGGTAAAGTCGGCGGGGAGCGCCAGCAATTACTATACAGACAAGGATAACTATTACGTTATCGGATCTATGGATGAACGCTGGCAGGGAAAGGGCGCGGAGGCGCTGGGCCTTGACGGGAAGGTGGACAAGCAGGTGTTCACTGACCTGCTGAAAGGAAAGCTGCCGGACGGCAGTGACCTGACCCGGATGCAGGATGGCGTGAACAAACACCGGCCAGGTTATGACCTGACCTTTTCCGCCCCTAAGAGCGTGTCTGTCATGGCCATGATCGGTGGGGATAAGCGGCTGATTGATGCCCATAATCAGGCCGTCACAGAAGCCGTAAAACAGGTGGAAACGCTGGCGGCGACCCGGGTCATGACGGACGGAAAAAGCAAAACCGTGCTGACCGGCAATCTCATTGTGGCGAAATTTAATCACGACACAAACCGCAATCAGGAGCCCCAGTTGCACACCCATGCCGTGGTCATCAATGCGACGCAGAACGGCGGCAAGTGGCAGTCTCTTGGCACCGATACGGTGGGTAAAACGGGCTTTATCGAGAATGTGTACGCAAATCAGATAGCCTTCGGAAAACTCTACCGGGAGGTGCTCAAACCTCTCGTTGAGAAACTCGGCTATGAGACGGAAGTGACAGGCAAACACGGCATGTGGGAGATGAAAGATGTGCCGGTTGAGCCGTTTTCCACCCGCAGTCAGGAGGTCAGGGAGGCTGCAGGCCCTGATGCCTCCCTGAAGTCCCGCGATGTGGCCACACTGGATACCCGTAAATCGAAAGAAACCCTCGATCCGGCAGAAAAAATGGTGGAGTGGGTGAACACCCTCAAAGAGAGCGGTTTCGATATTCACAGCTATCGCGAGGATGCCGATAAGCGCGCTGCAGAAATCAACCGTGCGCCCGTCAGTCCGGCGAAAACCGACGGCCCGGATATCAGCGACGTGGTCACGAAAGCCATTGCCGGTCTCAGCGACCGCAAAGTGCAGTTTACCTATGCCGACATGTTGGCCCGCACGGTCAGCCAGCTGGAGGCGAAGCCGGGGGTATTTGAACTGGCCAGAACGGGCATTGATGCGGCTATTGAGCGCGAACAGCTTATCCCGCTCGATCGCGAGAAAGGTCTGTTCACCTCAAACATCCACGTCCTTGACGAATTGTCCGTTAAAGCGCTGAGCCAGGAGGTTCAGCGCCAGAATCATGTCTCCGTCACGCCTGATGCCTCTGTTGTGCGTCATGCACCTTTCAGCGATGCGGTCAGCGTGCTGGCGCAGGACCGGCCGGCGATGGGGATTGTTTACGGACAGGGAGGGGCCACGGGGCAGCGGGAGCGGGTGGCTGAGCTGACGCTGATGGCCCGGGAGCAGGGGCGCGATGTGCATATCCTTGCTGCAGATAACCGGTCTCGTGATTTTCTCGCCGGGGATGCCCGTCTGGTGGGGGAGACGGTCACCGGCAAGTCTGCCCTGCAGGACGGAACCGCGTTTATCCCTGGCGGGACGCTCATTGTGGATCAGGCAGAGAAGCTGAGTCTGAAAGAGACCCTTTCCCTGCTCGATGGCGCCATGCGCCATAACGTGCAGGTTCTGCTGTCCGACAGCGGCAAACGCAGCGGGACCGGCAGCGCGGTGACCGTGCTGAAAGAGAGCGGGGTGAACACGTACCGCTGGCAGGGCGGAAATCAGACGACGGCAGATATCATCAGCGAGCCGGACAAAAATGTTCGTTACAGCCGGCTGGCACAGGAATTTGCTGTCAGCGTACGCGAGGGACAGGAGAGCGTGGCGCAAATCAGTGGCACGCGCGAGCAGAATGCCCTGAACAACGTTATCCGCGACACCCTGAAAAACGAGGGCGTACTGGGGGCGAAAGAGATAACCGTCACCGCCCTGACGCCGGTGTGGCTGGACAGCAAAAGCCGGGGCGTGCGCGACTATTACCGCGAAGGGATGGTGATGGAGCGGTGGGACCCGGAGACACGGAAGCATGACCGGTTTTTGATAGACCGGGTGACTGCGAGCAGCAATATGCTGACCCTCAGGGACAAAGAGGGGGAACGTCTGGACCTGAAAGTTTCGGCTGTCGGCAGCCAGTGGACGTTATTCCGGGCCGATAAACTACTGGTGGCGGACGGTGAACGTCTGTCGGTGCTGGGGAAAATTCCCGAAACACGGCTGAAAGGTGGCGAGAGTGTCACAGTGCTGAAAGCGGAGGCCGGACAGCTGACAGTGCAGCGTCCCGGGCAGAAAACTACCCAGATCCTGGCAGTGGGCGCCGGGCCGTTCGACGGTATCAAAGTCGGGCACGGATGGGTGGAAAGTCCCGGCCGTTCGGTCAGCGAAACAGCGACCGTTTTTGCCTCCCTGACGCAACGCGAGCTGGATAATGCCACGCTGAATCAGCTGGCGCAGAGCGGAAGCCATATCCGGCTGTACTCTGCACAGGATGCGGCCCGCACAACAGAGAAGCTGGCCAGGCATACCGCCTTCAGCGTGGTGTCTGAACAGCTGAAGGCCCGGGCCGGCGAGACAGAACTTGATGCGGCCATCGCATCACAGAAAGCCAGGCTGCACACTCCCGCAGAGCAGGCCATTCACCTTTCCATTCCCTTGCTGGAAAGCGACAACCTGACCTTCACACGTCCTCAGTTGCTGGCCACGGCGATGGAGTCCGGGGGAGGCAAGGTCCCGATGGCGGATATTGACAGGTCCATTCAGGCGCAGATTAAAGCGGGCAGTTTGCTGAATGTGCCGGTGGCGCCCGGTCAGGGAAACGACCTGCTGATTTCCCGTCAGACCTGGGATGCCGAGAAAAGCATCCTGACCCGGGTGCTGGAAGGAAAAGAGGCTGTTGCTCCCCTGATGGACAGCGTGCCGGGTAGCCTGTTGTCAGATCTGACGTCCGGGCAGCGAGCTTCCACCCGGATGATACTGGAGACTACTGACCGGTTCACGGTGGTTCAGGGCTATGCCGGGGTGGGGAAAACTACTCAGTTTCGGGCCGTGACGGGAGCCATCAACCTGCTGCCAGAAGAGACACGGCCGCGCGTTATCGGACTCGGTCCGACGCACCGTGCGGTCGGGGAAATGCAGAGTGCCGGCGTGGATGCGCAGACTACCGCCTCCTTCCTGCATGACACGCAGCTCCTGCAGCGTAATGGCCAGACACCGGATTTCAGCAACACGCTGTTTCTGCTCGATGAGAGCTCAATGGTGGGGCTGACAGACACAGCGAAGGCGCTCTCCCTGATTGCGGCCGGGGGAGGGCGCGCTGTGCTCAGCGGTGATACCGACCAGCTGCAGTCCATCGCGCCGGGTCAGCCGTTCCGGCTGATGCAACAGCGCAGCGCCGCGGATGTGGCCATTATGAAAGAAATCGTGCGCCAGGTACCGGAACTACGACCGGCGGTCTACAGCCTGATTGACCGGGATATCAACACTGCGCTGGCCACGATCGAAAAGGTCACCCCGGAGCAGGTGCCGCGAAAAGACGGGGCCTGGGTACCCGAAAATTCCGTGGTGGAATTCACCCCCGCACAGGAGGAGGCGATACAGAAATCGCTGAATAAGGGAGAAAGCGTGCCGGCAGGTCAGCCCGACACGCTGTACGGGGCACTGGTGAAGGACTACACCGGCCGTACCCCCGAAGCGCAGTCGCAGACGCTGATTATCACCCATCTGAATGATGACCGGCGGGCGCTGAACAGTCTGATTCATAACGCACGGCGGGAGAATGGCGAAACCGGCAGGGAAGAAGTCACCCTGCCGGTACTGGTCACAAGCAACATCCGTGACGGAGAGCTGCGCAGGCTGTCGACCTGGACCGCTCACAGGGGGGCAGTGGCCCTGGTCGACAATGTCTACCACCGTATCGGGAGCGTGGATAAGGAGAACCAGCTTATCACCCTGACAGACAGTGAAGGAAAGGAGCGTCTTATTTCACCCCGGGAGGCGTCCGCAGAAGGTGTCACGCTCTACCGAGAGGAAGCCATTACTGTGTCTCAGGGGGACAAAATGCGCTTCAGCAAGAGTGACACGGAACGTGGCTATGTGGCTAACAGTGTGTGGGAGGTCAAATCTGTTTCTGGTGACAGTGTCACGCTGTCGGACGGCAAAACCACCCGAACGATGAACCCAAAGGCTGATGAGGCGCAGCGGCACATCGACCTCGCGTATGCCATCACTGCCCACGGCGCTCAGGGGGCCAGTGAACCGTATGCCATCGCGCTGGAAGGTGTGGCCGGTGGTCGGGAACGGATGGCCAGCTTTGAATCCGCCTATGTCGGGTTATCGCGTATGAAACAGCATGTTCAGGTGTATACCGACAGCCGTGAGGGCTGGATAAAGGCCATTAATCATTCACCTGAGAAAGCGACGGCCCACGATATTCTGGCACCCCGTAACGACCGGGCTGTGAAAACAGCAGAGCTTCTGTTCGGACGGGCAAAGCCACTGGATGAAACAGCCGCAGGCCGGGCAGCCCTGCAACAGTCCGGTCTGGCCCGGGGGAGTTCACCGGGTAAATTCATTTCTCCGGGGAAAAAATACCCGAAGCCGCATGTGGCGTTGCCGGCGTTCGATAAAAACGGGAAAGACGCCGGTATCTGGCTCAGTCCACTGACGGATAAGGACGGCTGCCTGGAGGCCATCGGTGGCGAAGGCCGCGTGATGGGCAACGAGGCAGCGCGGTTCGTGGGACTGCAGAACAGCCGCAATGGTGAAAGTCTGCTGGCCGGTAACATGAGCGAAGGCGTCAGAATGGCCCGCGACAATCCCGACAGCGGGGTGGTCGTCCGGCTGGCCGGTGATGACCGCCCCTGGAATCCGGGGGCCATCACCGGCGGCCGCGTCTGGGCAGATCCGGTACCGGTTTTTCCACAGACCGGCGCTGACGTGCCGCTTCCGCCAGAGGTACTGGCGCAGAGGGCCGCAGAAGAGGTACAGCGCCAGCAAATGGAGAAACAGGCGGAACAGACCGCCCGGGAGGTGGCCGGAGACGGGCGCAAAAACGGTGAGCCGGACGACCGGATTAAGGAGGTTATCGGCGACGTTATTCGCGGGCTTGAGCGTGACAAACCGGGAGGGGGAAAAACGGTACTGCCGGATGACCCGCAGACCCACAGGCAGGAAATGGCGGTTCAGCAGGTGGTCTCAGAGAGCCTGCAGCGGGAACGTCTGCAGCAGATGGAACGGGATATGGTTCGTGATCTCAGTCGTGAAAAAACGCTCGGGGGCGACTGACGCGCCTACGGCTTGTCTGCTCCGGCAACCTCCCCGATTAAAATCGGGCACCCTGCCGGGGCGCTGATAAAAGGATAGGAAGATGACAACATATGAAACGCGTCTTAACGCCATCGGCCGCTGGCTGCAGGGGCTGCTGACCTGGACGCCAGGACAGACGGATATCATCAAGACCATCGCGCTTGTTCTGATGGTAATCGATCACACCGGCCTGCTGCTGGCCGGGAATAATGAGGTGATGCGTCTGCTGGGGAGAGGCTGTTTTCCGCTGTTTGGTCTGGTCTGGTCTGGGGAATGAATCTGGCCAGGTATCACGACATTCGCCAGTCGCAGCTGAACCAGCTCTGGTGCTGGGCCCTGATAGCGCAGGGATCGTTTATCCTGGTGGGATACCCCTGGTATATGGGGAATATCCTCTTTACTTTTGCCGTTACCGGACAAGCGATGCGTTGGTTCAGTCTGCGTACCCGTAACGACATTCTGCTGGCGATCGCTATTGTGGTGGCCTGGTTGCCACTGTCTACAGACAGTTACGGTCTGGCCGGGGTATTCATGCTGATCAACAGCTACCGGCTGTGTCGTGCTACAGAGCCCGTGGAAAGAACCGGCTATGCTTTACTCTGGGCAGTCATGGTTCTGCTGATGAACCTCCATGATGCCGGGCAGTCCGTGGCGGGACTGGCAATTGCAATACTGGTCGTGGGTGTCTGCTCGGATACCGGGAAGCATGTTAAACGATTCTGGCCGACGCATTTTTTTGTCCTGTTTTACACCGTTCACCTGGCGCTACTCGGCATACTCGCCGGGTGACGGGCAGAAATTAGCCGACTGTCAGTCGGGAGGATGATCCGGCAGGCAACCTGGCGTATCTTACTCACTCAGTGTTAACTGCAGGATTACTTCAACCTATGACGGAAGATAAACGTCCAACCCTCAGCCTGAAACGAAAGCCGGCGGAACAGACGGCCGGCCAGGCTGCCGATACGCCCCGCATCGTCAGGCGTAAGCAAGTGGTGAATGTCACCACGCCGCCGGCATGGAAAGTGAAGAAAGGGAAGCTGGCCAGAAAAGCGGAACAGGGAAAACCGGTCAAATCAGTTCCGACAGAACCTGAAAACCCAGGGAAACCCGCCCGGACGATTCGTTACCTGCGTCTGCCGGAGCTGCAGGTGGCCGTTGACACCCTGAAGACCTGGTGGCCTGCTCTCTTTGATGGTAACACGCCGCGCCTTCTGGCTACGGGGATCCGGGAAGCGATCTTTGCTGATATGATCGCTCGGGGTATACCGTTGTCCCATAAACAGGTGATTAAATGCCTGAAACGAATTACCCGTTCTGAAATGTATCTCTCATCGATGACCGCGGGTGCGGAGCGCGTTGATTTAACTGGGCAACCGGTGAGCCAGGTGACCGATGATGAAGAGCAGTATGCGCTCCAGCGGATGGAAAAACAGCACCGGCAGCAGGCCAGACTTCAGAATGAAATCATTTAATCTGTTTTAATTCAGTTTATTTAATCTGTATTCCCTCTTTAACTCTGCCAGTGTCATTGAATACTCTGGCAGAGTGATAATATCTGCCCGTCACACATTGTCATTTAAAAGGATATTTATGAAACTTAAAGCTGCCTTAATAGCCTCGGGTGTTTCTGTGATATTAATTCATAGCTCTCTGTTATATGCTAACGAAATAACACCTGTATTTACTCCTGAGCAGGAAAGCCGGATTGGCGAAATTGCCGCAGATTATATGCGTGCACATCCGGATATTCTTATCCCGATGAGTGAGACGTTACAGCAGGAGCAGCAGGAAAAACAAACCCGGGGATTAAAATCAGCCGTACTGGCACAACAGGCCCGGATAGTGGCAGATAAACGTATTAGCTGCAGACAGCGCTGTCATGGTGGTTGAGTTCTTTGATTACCAGTGTATCTGGTGCAGCCGGCTGGCGCCCGAGCTGGAAAAGGTCATGAAAGCGAACAAAAACGTACGCTACTACTTTATGGAATGGCCGGTGTTCAGCAGTCGCTGTCCGGAATCTCTGCTGGCGGCAAAAACCGGACTGCAGGTCTGGAAAGAAAAAGGGGAGGATGTATACCTCAAATATCACAATGGCATTTATGGCACAGGAATGAATGAAGGGTGTCATCGAATCAAAATCTGTAAATATACAATTCAAAGAAAATACTATTAATGAAATTAATGCAACTCTGAAAGATATCGATGATATTGCGACTGCAAAGGGATTAACCGGTACACAGGGGGTTATTATCATGCCCGTTAAGGGAGCATCCGCGGATAATACCACGGTATATGCCGGAATGACTGAGGCAGAAAATACTCAACAAGCAATAAATAAGGCGCAGGGAAAATAAGAGATGAAACGAATAACACTGTCGGGTCTTCTGGTGGTCTGTTTATTTTTTTCTGGCGGATCGATAGCTCAGCCAACCGTGCAGGCCGGCTTTTCTCCTGAAGGTTCAGCGCTGCAACTGATTCTGAACACGATTGATACCGCAAAAGAAAGCATCCGTCTAATGGGTTACAGCTTTACGTCACCGGAAGTGACCCGGGCACTGATAACGGCAAAGCAGCGGGGCGTCGATGTCAAAGTGGTTGTCGACTGGAAAGCGAACAGCGAAAAAGGCAGTGCCGGCGCAGCGGCGATGAATCTGCTGGTCAACGCCGGCATTCCTGTGCGAACGGTCAGTAAGTTCAGGATCATGCATGACAAGGTGATTATCACTGACGAGAGGAATGTGGAAACAGGATCGTTCAACTACACCCGTGCAGCGGCGCGCAGTAACTCAGAAAACGCGCTGGTTATCCGGGATTACCCGGTGCTGGCTGAGATCTACCTGCAGCACTGGCAGTCCAGATGGGAGACGGGGACTAACTGGGTTCATGCATACTGATTTTTCATTGCCGTAGATTTCAACTAATTGAGCAGACAAATAAAAACCCCGCTTACCACTTTTCTACCAGGAAAAATAAGCGGGGTTGGATGCTGTTGCTTGTGAACACAACGTATGGAGATTACCCCCATGGAAAAGGTATTACAAGAATATCGGTTGATTTTTGAGCATCATTTATCTGGCAAGGGAGATGTAGTCAATGGATAAGGTTTCCTGCTCTAGCTATGTGCAAGTACATAATCCTTATCCGGTGTTTACCGTACCTTGTAAGAAGGGAACGCAAACACCTAAACGTACACTGCCATTTAACAAGAAACTGATGTCCAAAGTTGAGGGTTTTACGGATACATTTATCTTCACAGTGCTCGTGGCTGATACAAGAGCTAACGGTTACAGGAAACGGCGGCCGCCAGCCCTCAGATGCCGCGCTATAAACGCACTACTTCAGGGATTGTGCTTCCATTATGATCCCCTTGCTAATCGGGTAAATGTCACCATGACGACACTGGCCTCTGAATGTGGACTTGCTACTGAATCGGAACAGGGAAATTTATCAATTTGTCGGGCGACACGTGCTTTACGCTACCTGGCAGAGGAGCTTGGGCTGATAACTTATCGTACGGAGTATGATCCAGATGCAGGTTGTTATCTGCCAACGGATATTACTTTCCTGCCACGCTTATTTGAGGTTCTTGATGTTTCGCCTGAATCGATTGATTCCGTCCGCAGAAGTCGGGCTGAATATCTTAATTTGCAGAGATCTGCAGAAGGTCGGAGCAGACTAAGCCTTAACGAGTTAGTTACTTTGGCCTGGGGGGTGTTCCGCGCCCGTTTCAAAGCGTACAGACTGATGCGTAAAGCTTATGGAGAGAAACGATGCAGAGCCAGAAAAGAAGCTCAACTGACCTTCCGGGAGATATCCGAACGTGTGAGGAAGGAGCTTACGCTGGAGATTGCAAAAGGACTGTTTGTCTCTGATTTATCCCGGATACGCGATGAGATTAAGAGAAGAGTAAAAGAGAGGATGATTCTTTCGCGCAGTCTATGTACACGGATATAGAACCAACTGGCTTTTCGACACCTCACGGTTAATAAGGTCTCCATGACCAAACGACTGATATTGCCTTGTCATTACCTCGCTCTGATTTGCGCTCACCGCCCACCATGGTATAATTCCATAATATTGTGTGTTAATCGCGTTTTATAGAGATAGTTCACATTATGCTGGATTTATCGTTTAGAAAGCCTGACGAAATGGTTTCTCTCTTGTGCGATCGACTGCGCAAAGAACGAATCAATCAACAGATGACCCAGTCAGAACTGGCCAAAAGGGCTGGCATTGGGGTGAATACGTTGTCAAATCTGGAATCGGGGAAAAATACTGGGTTTGAGAATATTATCCGTGTAGCCATGGTCCTGGGGCGGACTGATGAACTGCAAGGACTATTCAAACCCAGACTTGAAAGCCTCGAAGATCTACGCCGTTATGAGTCCACCTTAACCCGAAAACGTATCAGAAGTAAGGGAGGCCATAATGAATAGTATTGAGGTTTTTTACGAAGGCTGGGGAGAGCGCTGGCTCTGGGGTACCTTAGTCAGTACGACTGTGTTGACGGGGCGACCAGTTATTGTTTTTGAATATAGTCCTGCCGCCCGTGAGAAAGGACTGGAACTGGCACGTTATACGCTGCCGCTTTCTGGTCCTAGTCTCCGGAGAGATTTTCCACAGCACCAACTGGGGCTCCCTGGACCTGTCTATGATTCACTACCTGACGGGTGGGGAATGTTACTTATGGACAGACTGTTCCGTAAACGCGGACTCAGCAGCGCAAGAATTGGTCCTCTTGAACGTCTCGCGTACATCGGCAGTAATGCTATGGGCGCGATGTCATATATGCCGGCATCACCGGACGTCTTATCTGTCCAGGACTATATCCCGATTAGTCAGTTAGCAGCAGAGGTCCAGGAAGTTCTGAAGGGGGAAGGGGGGGAGTTTCTCAACCGACTTCTGCTTATGGGGGGATCACCACAGGGAGCGAGGCCAAAAGCCCTTCTTTACCGGGACTCCGGGACCGGTGAGTTTACAACGGTACCTGCTCTGGGACTTGAACCATGGCTAATAAAATTTCCGGCAAGGCAGGAACATCCTGAAGTTTGCGCCGTAGAAATGATATACGCCCAGTGTCTGAGAGAATGCGGGATTGATACTCCTGAGACGGAATATTTTGAGTTACCAGGTGAGCAGGCTGCGTTTGCAACCAGAAGATTTGACAGAGAGCGGGGAATGAAAGTCCCTATGCAAAGTCTTGCTGCTTTTACTGGTGCAAACTATCAGGTTCCGGGTTCAATGGACTATGCCAGTTTTCTTCGGGCGACACAGCTCTGTACAAATGATGTCCGTGAAAAAGGACGCGCATTCGAACGAGTGGTATTTAACGTCATCTTTAATAACAGAGACGATCATCCAAAAAACTTTGCCTATCTGATGTCAGCAAACGGGAACTGGTCGCTGGCGCCAGCCTTTGACATTACATTCTGTGACGGTCCAGGCGGATACCATCAGATGGATGTCATGGGCGAAGCGCTTACTATAGAGCGTGAGCATCTGATGAATCTCGGGATACGGGAAGCTGAACTGGAGGAAAGCCGGGTGAATGAGATTATCGACCGGATAGCCAGTGTGGCTACGACATTTTCGAAGAAATGTCATGAGCTCCTTCCAGGAAAGGTTACCAGGGATACCCTTAGTTATATCCAGACTCGCATCGATGAGAATATTAGCGGTATCAAATCCTGAACCGCGCTTAAACGGCGAGGGCTTCCAGTATCTCAGGCCACCGCCGTCTTCAGTCAAGTAACAAAACAGTATGGATGGCTCTTCTCTCTTTGCGGAACGACATATCCACTATTAACTGCAAGAGACCAGGCTGGTTAACTGATAACCGGCGTCTATCCAGGCTGCAAGTATTCTTTTAAAAACCCTTTAACTGCATTCTTTTAAACTAAGTACCTGTTCATGGTCAGTTATGAGGATAATTATTAGTTACAACATTCATAAAGAGTTTTCCTTCCTCACCCTGAGAGCCCGCTGCCTTTTCTGAACCCCGAGCCCCTCTCTGGCCACAATCCAATACCGTGCACAGCTGCAACAACAGAACCCTTTCCACCACTGAAAAGCGCCGCCGCCCCCGGCCGAAGGCCGGGGAAAGACATCGCTTTTAATGATGGGTGTTGTAACTATTTATTCTTCATCGCTGTAAGTCGTGCTGCTGCAATCCCGGGGTATACGCTCGTAAGCGCCTGACGGCACTAACGCGGAGATACGCCCCGACTGCGGCTGTCGCCTTGTCGGGTCCACTCCGACCGCGTACAGAGGCTTCTGTGATGTTTTAAGCGGGTATGGCTTTGCCAGCTACCGTGTTAAGTTCCCTGGTGTCGCTGAAATAACTGAAGAACATCCCCCTAAGCGTCAGCAGCAAGCTGCCGCCGCTAAGGCCCCGGAAATCACGCCCTTTACGTCGTAAACGCCGTAAAGCCCGCTCACCGGGGTTAAAAGGGATTACTTTTACTTCTTCATTGCTGTAAGCGGGTTAAGGCTAATCAGGGCAGGGGGTAGGGTGGCAGAGTTTATAGCCAGGTAACCGGCTACGCCGGGCTTTCGGCGCCATTTGACTCCACAGACACATGTAACCTCATCTGGCGCCTCCATGCCGCTGACGCGGCATCCAGAAGTTTCCCGATGCTGTAAGTCTTAACGTCTGCTTTGTGCCAAAAGCGGAAGTAACTAACAGCAGTCTGTGTGAAAATACGGGGAGCAGGTTAGTACTCCTTAATTACGCCCAACTGGTCGATGTTGGTGATGTGGAAAACCACGATAAGAGGTGTCAGAAATCGACTTTAATACATCCGGTCTCAAAATGGTCGATTAAGACTCTATATTTCAGACTATTAGTCTCTAAAAGTGGTTTTCCACACGGTTGACCTTCAAACAACATTAAGTATTGATTCAATCCTTTTTTTTGCCTGACTGGTCAGGCGCTTAATTCCAAGCGAGCGGGTCATTTCCTGTATCTTATTGTCACCTTTAATACTCAGCGCCAGTGCGCGCAATTCCTCACTAGGGATCGCGTCAACCTGGCGAATGTCGTTATCCGTGGCAGGCAAACGAAACGCATTCCAGTCAGCACGTTGCTCAGCGGACAGCCAGACGAAGTTTTCACCTGAGTGATCGGCTGCAAGGTGATAGTGTTGATCCACAATTTCCATTACGCGTTCACGTATCAGTCTGCCAGCGCGAGTGAAGCCGTGTATACGTGCGATGCGTTGCACAAGCGTTGTATCCAGAACGGGTGATTCACTTGTTACCACCGCTTCAATGAGGGTTTTAAGTGTCTCATCATATTCAGCGATATAGAATTGTTCTGCATCTGTCCTGTCGTGCCATTCCTGAAGATCGTTAACGACATACTTACCGGCATGCGCTGGCTTGTTGTTATTCTGAGAAGCTGTAGATGCATACTTCAACTCAGTGCCACCATCATCTTCGCTTACTTCGGCGGGAGGCGTGATGATAGGGTTTACTGACGTGGATATTTCTTCATCATTAGCGACAGGTGTAATTTCAGATACCAGTATGTCTTCACTGGCATCATTGGTTACGTGACCGATGACTGGCGTAATCTGCTTTTGTTTTTCTGCTTCAGCAATCAGTGCGGCTTCCGCTGCTCTGGATTCCTCCAGCAGGCGATTTATTGCTGTATCCAGCCTGTCGAGTGCACCTTCTTTATCAATCCACCATTCAGTTGACCAGAGGCGCAGTAATTTCCAGCCCAGGCCCTGTAGGATAGCGCTGCGGACTTTATCGCGATCGCGTGCTGTTGCTGCGCTATGGTAAGTGGCACCGTCACATTCAACACCGACAAGATAGTCGCCAGGCTTATCCGGATGAACGATCCCCAAATCAATACGGAAACGGGATACGCCAATTTGCGGGACAACATGCCAGCCTTTTCTCCTCAGACCATTTGCTACTGCCTCTTCAAACGGTGAGTCATAACCGCCTACAGACCCACGTACTGCCTGAGAAAGAGCTTCAGGGCCGCGCTGGGCAAACTCAATAAAGTGTTTGAGGTCAGCAACCGCGCGGGCGCTGGTCCGATTAAGGTCGATGAAGGAAGGATCGAACGAGCTGAAGACCATCATTTCCTGTCGCGCACGTGTGACGGCAACATTCAGCCGGCGCCAGCCTCCCTCGCGATTAAGCGGGCCAAAATTCATCGACATTGTATTTGCGCCCGGCTCAGTCGGGCCGTACCCGATGCTAATTATGATCAAATCGCGTTCATCCCCCTGAACCGTTTCGAGGTTTTTAACCACAACAGGTTCTTCCAGTTCAGACTGGAAGAAGGGTTCAATTTCAGGGTGATGCTGTCTGGCACGGTCCAGCAGATCGCTGACTAGCTTTTGCTGTTCAGTATTCAGCGTGATAATGCCTATCGATCTGCCTGATGCAACGAACTCTTTATCAGTCAGTCGCTTCACCGTTTCAGCGACGATCGCTTCTGCCTCGACCTGATTATGACGTCCTTTCCCTTTAGAGTAGACGCCTGTAACCTTGCACCACTGGACAGCACTTTGCTTTGTTTCGGAAGCGGGGAACGTAATCAGGTTGCTGTCATAGTAGCGATGGTTGGAGAAGGTAATCAGGCTTTCATGACGGCTCCGGTAATGCCAGCTCAGGCTGTGGTTATACAGGCCGGCAGCAAGACACTCATCCAGAATGCTTTCCATATCTTCTTCAGTATCATCGTCCGTGTCATTAGCTGCACGATTAAAGAAGCTGGTTGGCGGCATCTGGCGGGGATCACCGGCGATTACCACCTGTTTGCCACGCGCCATGGTGCCGATAGCATCCCACGGGGCAATCTGTGATGCCTCATCGAAAATCACCAGATCAAACAAGGCTTGGTCGGAGGGCAGGAACTGGGCGACTGAAAGCGGACTCATCAGCATGCAGGGGGCAAGTTTGGCCATGGCATCGCCCATTTCGGCTGCCATCTGGCGTACCGGTTTATGACGACGGGATTTCTGTAGTTCATGTTTAAGCAGTGCAAAACCACTCTGCTTGCTGACCTCATTTTTTGCAGGAATGACGCCACATAAACGAGCACGGATATAGCGTACTGTCAGTTTGGCCAGACGATCGGTTTGAGCACGGTAAGCCTCAATATCACTCATGTGCTCAGCCGGCACAAAATTGTGCAGCAGCGGCTCTGAATCGATCATCCACGATGCAAACCAGCGGCAATAGGCAGTTTCAAAAATCTCTGCAGCGCTTATTTCTCCTGAGTTAAGATGGATCAGCGCGTTGATCACTGGCTGCAGGCCATGTGAAATCGCTTCCTCACGTACACGGCTCCAGTCACTCCAGGCTTTAAGAGCAGACTGATGTTGCAGGATATTGAGTGCGCAGTCACGCAGTGCCGGGAGCGATGGTTTGTCCTCAGCTGGTTTTATCAGATTGCAGAAGCTAACCTGTGCATCATTGAAATTGGCGATTGCTGTGCGCAGTTTCCGAGTCAGGGCGGAGATAACACCCTGCGAACCGAGAAGGTCATTGGCATCAATAATCAGATTTTTTACAGCAGTGCGGATCTCGACCAACTGCTGTGGCGAAGAAGCAAAACCACCAAGCGAATTGCGGATAGATTCTGCAAGTTCCAGGGTGGTCTGCAACTGTGCAACGTTGGTATCCAGCCCAGCCCATCCCGGCAGGGATAAAGTGACAGAGTTAAGCTCGGTCAGACGTTGCAGCAATGTCTGCAGAGTTTCAGCAATGGGGAGATCAACGGATAAGTCGGGAGCTGACGTTAGCGAGTATTGTCGGATAACTTCACCAATGACTTTCTTGCGGGCACTGGTCGCAAAGAACCAGAATTTTTTGTCAGCGACGTCAAGTACGTTTCTGATCTGCGGAGCATTAACGTACTGCCAGCTGTTACCAGGGTAGGTAACTGACAGATTAGCCTTTGTCACTTCAATCTCTTTCAGGAGGTGAACGGCTTTATTCGCTGACTCTATACGGCTTGTGGCATCCGGTGCGAACATGAAATTCAGATCAATGCCGTAAGCTTCCGTCAATAATTCACAGAATGAAGTTAGTTGCGACAGTCTCTCGGGCTCAGTAGAGTCCAGAGTAACTCCCGTCGCCTTCAGTAATTCCTCGGTGGCGTTTTCAAGGTGATCGATGATTGCAGGCAATGAATTTGCTGCAGCAATGAGAGAAGACTGCCACCCATTGGTCCAGTCAGCCTGCGTGATGAGGTCAAAATGATCGCCGTGCTGTTTCCAGGTATCACGGTTCAGCTCCAGACGTTTTACTATCTCTCTGAACTGAGTCATCTCTGAAGAAGAATGCAAAGTCGATGCAGGCCAGCTAAAGTGCGGCGTGGCGCTACTTGCATCCCTGATAACCGTGCCCATTGCCTGATGGAGCGTTAAGCCATTTGGCCAGCGCAGATGGAGCAAACGGACAACCTCATTGAGTTTGTCTCGCAGGTGCTGCACCTTGGCCGCTTCTTCCTTCCACTCCGAGGTAGTCAGTAGATCACGCGCATCCCATGCCCGCTCTAGCTGTTTCAGAAAATCCATCTTGGACGTTTTGCTCGAGTGCAGTTCCAGACAAAATTCACCGAGTCCCTGAGCCTCAAGCCTGCGATAGACCACATCCAGTGCCGCTTTCTTCTCAGCAACAAAAAGTACGCGCCTTCCCAGCGCAAGATTATGCGCGATCATATTGGCTATGGTTTGCGACTTACCGGTACCGGGGGGGCCATCCAGAACAAAATCCCTCCCTTTTGCAGAGGCTACAACGGCGGCGATTTGCGAGGAATCTGCAGGCAGCGGTAGGAAAAGATCCTGCGTATTGACGTTGTCATCGAGTTCCTCAACGTTGATGACTTCTCCGCTCTTATCCAGAACGGCATTGTCCTGGCCGCGTTCGATGAGATACTTTACCAGCGCACTTTGCATCAACTGAGGTGCCCGATCGATTAGATCTTTCCACATCAGATATTTGGCAAAAGAGAATGTGCCAATCACGACATCACGGGTGACTTCGAAACCGGGTATGTCGCGCACAGCACGCCGTACCATATTCCAGATGCCATCCACATCAACACCACTTTCATCGGTGGGCAGATCGCCATCGAGGCCGTTAATTGTCAGAGCAAAGTCATTATGTAGCAGTTCAAGCAGAGTAAGGTTGAAGCGGGGCTCTTCTTCCAGCAAACGCATGGACACGCCCGAAAGTACACTTTTACGGTCAAGCTGAATCGGCAGTAGTATCAGTGGAGCTGAGTAACTTTTGGGATCATCAGCGGATTTTTTCCATTTAAGGAAGCCCACAGCGAGGAAAAGAGTGTTGGCACCACCTTCCTCCAAATCACTTTTCGATTTTCGATAGAGGTCGATTAGGGATGACTCGAGGCGGTATTTTTCCATTGCGGAGACGACTTCACCGCGTTCCAGCGCAATCTGGGCGTATTCTTCCCGCAGGTTCTCGTTTGTGAGCTGCTGATAAAGTTCGGCATCGCGGCCTCCACTCTCTAGATCAGGGAGCGGGACAATGCGAATGCGTTTGCCTTCAGCTAGCTTATCTTCAAGATGGCCAGGATTCGCACAGATCAAACGAATGCCTTTAGCGCTTTCAGGCAGGTGTAACAGGCGGTTACGGGTGGTTAAGTCCAGAAGTTTTCGTTGCCATTGTACAAGCCGGCCCCCAGCTTCTTTTTCGCCAGCTGTTTCAATATCAATGTCAACATCAGGGAGAGAGGGAGCGTCCTCAAACCCATGAGAAATAACCTCCTCAGCATCAGGCTGTCCTTCAAGGCGAGTGACACCCAGAGCCAGTGGCCGAATTTTCTGCATCCGCGCGCGACGCGAATCAATGGCTGCGTGAAAAACATCCTCGTTAAGATACTTTAACGCTTCATCAGATGCCTGAGTAAATGAAGGCGGGTGGGCTCTGGTCGCGAGAGTTGTCTCAAATACGACCATTTCTTTTAGGTCGACACGTTTGCGCACCGCAGAGACGTCTTCTGTCACTAGCTGCGAAAATTCCTGTGGTTGTAACCAGACGCCAGCAAACGCATGACCTTCACTGAGCATTAGCAGTGAATTCAAACCAATCTGTTCCAGTGCTGAAGCAAATAATAAGGTTGTATCCAGACAGGTCGCGACTTTTCCTTCCAGAATGATGCCTGGTGTGCGAATTTTCTGGCCATTCCGTTCAAAGCTGGCTGGGGGAAGGGCATAACTGATATTGAGGTTGCAGACAGCAGTCCAGAGAGCTGAGGTAATTTCCCAGACACGAGTTCTCGACTTGCTTTCATAACCATCAAGAGCGTCATTCTTGCCTGCACGGCGAAGGACATCAGAGGCTGCCTTGAGTACACGATCTACCGCCGGATCATTAGGAATGATAAATGAAGGGAGCAATTCAATCATTGCGCTGCCGCCCCATTCATTTTTCGCAAGTGCCTCAAGCGAATAATGAGTAATGAAGATTTCTTCCTCACCCTGGCACAAACTTATGGTGACTTCGCAGAGTACGCTTTCGGTCAGTTCGGCGAGCCATTTGGCATTAAGTTTGACATCCCGATCCCTGATATCCAGTGAAGTACCGGGAAGCAGGCGGTCGATATTCCATTTTTTATCTTCGAGCACGGCTGGCGCGGTCCGCAGATGCAGCGTCAGATCCTGAAATGTCTCTTCGGACTCATTATGCAAGATGAGCTCACGTAACAGCGGAACTGCATTCTGGTGTGATGTGAACCCCAGCTTGTGCGCGATACTCACCTGCGCTTTTATACCCATGAAACTAGTTCTCCTTAAGAGGAAATCACTCAAATATGCACAGTAGTGCTGACGACAGGAGACGCATTGAACAGGCAGAAAGCATCAGCAATTTGATTGCTCTGGCGGCGAGTATCAGAACAGGCGCGCAAGTACAGAAAGCATCATTCGCGGATTAGGTTGGGGGCGAAAGGTAGTGATTGTAAAAATCAATGCACGCTTCCTCTACCGTCAAGAGGTCGTCCCTAAGAATCATCTTAGTATTTTGCTAACATTAAAGTATAACGCGAACTTGATCTATAGATTAGGTCAGCCCAGTAATCTGAGGTGGGATAGCAATTTCAGAAAGATTTATGTTTTTGATAAATATATTTTTTTCTTTCATCCCTCGATTCACTTGTAACGATGAACAACAAAAAAAACAAGAAAAGATGATGTTCGATATAATATTTTGAAAAATTCCTGGATAACAATTGAATATATCTCTTGACCTGTTCCCTGTTGTTGAACAAGGCACTATTTTAATCATACCTTTGTCAAACTGTGAACTTCCGCTATTCGCTCATAACGGACTGCGCTCACTTATTGCAGTGAGCGTTACCTTGTGTTTAATGCCAGCCTGGTATAGTCAGGTTGACAGTACCGGTTTCAGGTCTTCGTCATTAAAAACGGTTCCGGTCTTCAGGACGCCATAACATCAGTGCACCAGTTTCCGCATCAGCGCGCCAATGGCCACCATTTTAGGTTTACCCCGCAGGCACATCTCATCGTAAATATTACGCATTCGCTTATTGTAGATTTTTCCGCACAGGGCGGACATGTAAAGCTTCGCTCTCAACTGAGGGGGGCCGATTTTCGACATCCGCGGCCGGCGCCGGACCGATGTGCCTGAGCGTTTCTCGATCGGCACCACGCCCAGAAAGGCGGCAGCCTGCTCAGCCGATACAAAGTTATGGCTGCGAAGCACGATCAGCATATGCATCCCCAGCTGGGGACCAACCGATTTAATTGAGGCCAGCAGTGTATAATCACGCCTCAGTGCAGGGCTGGCTTTGATATGTGCTTTTATCTGCCGCTCGATATTACTTATCTCCTCGCGCAGAAGCTGCGCCATACGCCTGCAGGAACTGATAATATCTGCAGGTGTGTCTGTCGACAGGTATTTTTCCAGTCTGTTCTCCTCACGCAGGGCATCACCCAGCAGAACATCCCGCCGTCGCAGGAGTGCACCGAGATATCTGATTTCGGGTGCCGGCGGCTCCCAGCGGTGTGGCTTCTTAAGGAATGCGTAACAGGCCAGCATATACGCATCCACCTTATCCGTTTTTGTCATGATTCCCATGCCACGCGCAAACTCCCGACTACGGTGAGGGTTGGCCAGAGAAACCCGGAAACCGGCATCATGTAATTCAGTGGCCAGCCGTTCGTGATAAACACCGGTAGCTTCCATTACCACATGAACATCTTCCGGACTGCAATGTTGAAGCCTGAGCCAGCGAAGAATATTTTCAACTGAATGTCTGTTATTCTGGATGTTACGGGTTTTTATGCGTCCTTTGATACCGTCATAAAGCATGCAAAGATCCAGGGGGTTTTTACTTACGTCAATGCCGACTGGAAACATGGTCAAACTCCTCTCACATAAACCGTCACGCCTGTTCGCCTTGTACATACGGAGTCGAGCTCCCGGTAACCGTTCAACCTGATGTGCTGGCGTGAAAGGTGAAGCGGAGGGCCATGTGCTGCAAATCAAGGTTCAGCGGTGCCGACTTTTCTGACCTTAAGGGAAGGGGGCGGCTCACTCTGCTTCAGTGGTGGTAGCTAATCACCACAAACTGTTAGATACAAGGGAGGGGGTCGGTGAGGCAGAACCTGTCAACACAGTAGCCGGCTGCGCCGGGCAACGGCGCCACTCACTATCAGAGTTGTACTCAACTGCTGCTGGCGCCTCCATGCCGCAAAGCGGCATTCAGAGAACTTGCTCGTCAGTCCAGGCTGTGTATTCAATTCAGGGTGAACGGTTCCGAATCCTTTCTGCTTCCGGTTAAGATACATTCAGGTTCTCGAAAAATAAGGGAAAACGTTCGTAGTGAATCTGAAGGAAAAATCGGCCCATCTGGCGTGGTGCGAGCTGGTTGCGCTGGCATTAGGTAGGAAGAACGGCGATATAGTGTCGCCAGTACAGTAAAATCTCTTTCTCACCAGGTGGCTGGCGACGGCGCTGAAGCAACGTCGCTTTTCGTGTGATATTACCCCCGACATCGAGTGGCTTCTGAAACTGCTGTGTCTCATTGAACGTGAGCCTGCACTGATTAATACATTGCGCGGTATTCTCGCTTGAACAAAACCAGCCCCTTCGCGCTGACGGGCCTGGTTTTGTTCTTCGGTGTACAGTACACCGTCTGACGACGGATTGCCTCCCTTTACCTCGGTGCATAGCCCTCTTCCGCCAGTGTTTTCATATGAATGGACTAGGAAATAAATTATGCTGACTCATTATTTCTGGCCATAAAGGTTCTGGCAGTGCCATCTTTCGGGTCAACAAAGGTAATATCTTCAGGATCACGACGAGGGCTGGCCAATGACAGAAATATTACGGGTTCTTCAAGAAGGGTTGGTAATGCATGGACAACATTACGCTCGAAAAAAAGCACGTGGCCGGGGGCAAATTCGGCTTCGTCACGAGGATCTTCCATCCAGAGCGTCCCCATGAATCCCTGAATAACCTGACGCCGGAGGATCACCTGCTGATGGCTGAAAAACCGGAACTCTCAAAAAGTGCGTGGAACTAAAACAGGTGTGCATTACTCCACCTCATGTTGAAGAGACCAGACTGCATCAGAAAATTGCACCATAACTGAGCAAGCCGCATCCCATTGGTGCAAAAGTGTCTCCAAAAATAAATAATCCATTGATTTAACTGTGCTTTAAAAATGGCATGAATTTTTCATGTCGGGTATATGCAAGCAGGGGCAACCCTTAAGCCTTGAATCCATTAAATATCGACAGGTAATGAAGCCTGATTGTCCTAATAAGGACAATCAGGCTTTTTTATTAATGCAGAGAGCAAACATACGTGCAAACTATTGATATTGGAATTTTGCTTTCCACAGAAGGTACCTACAGCCACCTGGCGAACAGCACACTGCTTGGTGCGCGCCATGCCTTAGAGGAAATCAATGCCGATCCTGCTTATCCTTTTCAGCTGCGGGCCCGACATATCAACCCTGCGGGTGAACTCGCAGCCTACAGTGA
Source organism: Klebsiella sp. Q11 (assembly GCF_964241505.1). Lineage (NCBI taxonomy): Bacteria > Pseudomonadati > Pseudomonadota > Gammaproteobacteria > Enterobacterales > Enterobacteriaceae > Klebsiella > Klebsiella sp. Q11. The sequence continues at coordinate 35,796 of NZ_CAXSXW010000018.1, read as the reverse complement.
AGCGGTGAGCACCTTTATCGCTCACGGCATCCGCCATATCTTCGGAACCATTACCTCTGCCAGTCGGAAGGAGATTATCCCGGACCTGGAGCAGCATAACCTGCTGCTGTGGTATGGCTGTCCTTACGAGGGGTTCGAGAGCTGCGAGCAGGTCGTATATCTGGGCGGTTGTCCGAACCAGACTCTGCTGCCACTCCTGCGGCTGGCGCTGGATATGTTCGGAAATCGCTCCTGGCTGATCGGCTCTAACTACGTCTGGGGCTGGGAAAGCAATCGTATCGCCCGTGAGGTAGTGGAAGGTTCCGGCGGTACGGTGGTGGGCGAAAAATATCTGCACCTGAGAAACAGCAACGTGACCGAGTTGATTGAGGCGATTCTCAGCACAGAGGTAGATTTTGTGCTCAATAACCTGGTAGGCGAAACCTCTTATGCGTTTCTGCGCGCACTGGACGAGGCCTGTCTTCGCGATCGGCGGACGTTAGCGGTGCTCAGCTGTAATTTTACCGAAGCCGAAGTCGCCGAAGTCGCGCCACTAAGGGCGGTACGTTTGCTTTCCTGCGGACCGTTTTTTGAGAGCGTCGATCTCGATTTTTGCGCGCGGCAGCACCTGCAACATGGCGCACAGCGCATCTCCCACTACTATATCGGCGGCTGGCGGGCAGTAAGGCTGTTTGCCAATAGCCTGCGCGAGGCCGGAAACAGCGAGCCGGGTGCGGTGCTGGCGGCACTGCATCGTCAGCACGACGTTGATTCTCCGGGCGCTCGCTCAGTAATGGCTCGAAACAACCACGCCTGTTTGCCCTGCTACATCGCTGAGTTGCAACAAACTTGCTTTCAGATACTGCATCGCGAACCGCTGCCGGTTATGCCCGATCCCTATCTCTCCGCGACCGAGCTACGTGAAAGCCGAACGGTTGCAGCCAGACCTGCTCTGAGGATTGTTAAATGAAAACGCTGCTGTCCCCGGATTTAGATGCTCAGCCGCTCCTGCTGGTAGACTGTGAAGCAAGGAGTCGCGAAGCGCTGGAAAAAAACCTGACGCGGATGGGTATCCGCTGGCATCACCTGACCGGAGATGAGGCTTTACCTCCTCTCACCCCCTGTGCAGTACTGGTGGAACTGGAGGCATTCGCCAGCCCGCTAACCCTGAGCCAGATCAATCTGGCGGGAATACCGGTGATCGCGCTGACCTCACATGAGGGACTTTACCAGGTACAGCGCGCGCTGGAGTTAGGGGCAACAGCGCTCCTTACCAAGCCTATTACACAGCGAGCCATCTATACCACCCTGATGATGGCAGTGGGGCTGCGTCAGCAGTTGCATGACATTCAACAGCAACAGATGCTACTGCGCCAGCGTCTGGCAGCAATGCCGCAGATTACCCAAGCTCTGGCGGCCCAGATGCAAGCGGAAAGTATTGATGAACAACAGGCATGGGTTCGCCTGCGCTCGGAATCAATGTGTACGAACCAGTCGGTGGCACAGGTGGCGCAGAAGTGGCTGCTACGAATGTCGTCCGGCAAGCGGGGAGCACAATGAATAGAGTCGGATATTTTCTGCGCCGGCCAGCCCTGCTGCTCTCGCTGCTGTTTATTCTCCTGGTGGTGATGAGCGCGCTGTTTGCCCCCTGGCTCACCCCCTTCGATCCCGATGAACAGTTTGTCGAGGGACTGAGCCTGGAAGGCGCACCGCTTTCTCCCAACAGCACTTACTGGCTGGGAACCGATCTGCTGGGACGCGATCTCTTCTCGCGTTTAATTTACGGAGCTCGTACTTCGTTACTCATCGGTGTTGTCGCCAACGGCACTGCAGTACTGATCGGCGTCCTGGTAGGGCTTAGCGCAGGTTATCTGCAGGGGCGTATCGGAGGGCTGCTGATGCGCTTTACCGATCTGATGATGGCGTTTCCCGCACTGCTGCTGGCGATTGCCCTGGCGGCGATTTTCCAGCCAAGTGTCTGGATCGTCTCCCTGGTGATCGCCATGGTGAACTGGGTGCAGATCGCCAGGGTTATCTACGCCGAAACTAGCGCGCTTAGCGCCCGCGACTTTATCGCCGTGGAACGCACCCTGGGGGCCGGAACGTTGCGTATTCTCGGCGTGCATTTAATTCCACATCTGGCGCCAACGGTGCTGGTCTGGGCCACACTAGGCATCTCCACCACAGTCCTGCTGGAAGCTACTCTATCGTTCCTCGGGGTGGGGGTACAGCCGCCAACGCCGAGTTGGGGCAACATCATCTTTGAAAGCCAGAGCTATTTTACTTCGGCTCCCTGGCTGGTGTTCTTTCCCGGCGCGGCGATTGTGCTGCTGTCGCTCTCTTTCAATATCGCTGGTGACGCCCTGCGCGACGCCCTCGATCCCGGCTTAAAAGGACGAAACTAATGCTATTTCTGGGAAAACGTCTGTTGCATGCCGGGCTGATCCTGCTTGGCGTTACGTTGATCTGCTATTTGCTGCTGTTTATGTTGCCCGCCGATCCAGCGCGCCAAATCGCCGGGCGCAGTGCCACGCCGGAAGTAGTCGAAAACATCCGCCATCAGTTGGGGTTGGATCTGCCGTTTTATCAGCAATATTGGCGTTATCTGCAGGGGCTGCTGCACGGCGATCTGGGACGCTCGTTTATTCAGCGCAGCGAAGTGAGTGAACTGGTTTCCGCCCGTATCGGGCCGTCACTGCAGCTGATGGCGGCGGGTATTCTCTGCGAGTTGGTACTGGGGATCGCCCTCGGCACCCTGGCGGCGTTAAAACGCGGCGGGCTGGCGGACCGGCTTCTGATGGCGCTCTCCTTTATCGGTGTTTCGGCGCCGCAGTTCATCGCCGCGATGCTTTTTCTCTATCTTTTCGCCGTGGTACTCAACTGGTTCCCGATGGGAGGCTATGGCGGCTTCAGCCATCTGGCGCTACCGGCGCTAACCCTCGGCCTGCTCGGCAGCGGCTGGTATTCACGCATGTTGCGCTCGTCGATGATTGAGGTGCTGCATCAGGATTTTATCCGTACCGCGCGGGCCAAAGGGCTGGGCCGAACCCGCGTACTGCTGCGTCACGTGCTGCCGAATGCCGTGCTGCCGCTAATTCCGATGATAGGCATTGATATCGGCATTTTTATGGGCGGACTGGTGGTAGTCGAATCGGTCTTTGGCTGGCCGGGTATCGGTCAGCTGGCCTGGCAGGCGATTCAACAGGTGGATATCCCGGTGATTGTCGGGGTAACCACCGTGTCAGCGGTTGCCATTGTTAGCGGCAACCTTATTGCGGATCTGGTGCTGCCGTGGGTCGATCCGCGCATTGATGTCAAAAAGTAGCAGGGGAAGATGATGAAAAATGCGTTATTGACAATGGCGGTGGCCGCGGCCTGTTTCTCTTATGGCGCGCAGGCTGACGAGAAGACCGGCGGCGATATCGTGGTGACCTACCAGAACGACGTGGCGACCCTCGATCCGGCCATTGGCTATGACTGGCAAAACTGGTCGATGATCAAAAGCCTGTTCGACGGCCTGATGGACTATCGTCCCGGCACCACCGAGTTGGTGAACGACCTGGCGGAGAGCTACGCCATTTCCGAGGACGGCAAGGTCTACACCTTTGTGCTACGCAAAGGGGTGAAATTCCACAACGGCCGCGAGGTCACGGCGGCGGACGTGAAATATTCTCTGGAACGCACAGTCAACCCGAAAACCCAAAGTCCGGGCGCCGGGTTCTTCAGTCCCATCGCGGGCTATGACGAGGAGGCCAGCGGTAAAAGCACGACCCTGAGCGGTATCGAGGTCGTCGACGATCATACGGTAAAAATCACTCTGAAAGAGCCCAACGCCACCTTCCTGCATGTGCTGGCGCTGAACTTTGCCTCGGTGGTTCCCCGTGAGGAGGTGGAGAAATGGGGCGCCGACTTCGGCAAGCATCCGGTCGGCAGCGGCGCGTTTGAGCTCCAGGAGTGGAAGCTGGGCCAGGAGCTGATCTTCCGCAAAAACCCGAACTACTTTAAAGCCGGCGTGCCGCGGCTGGATCACATAAAGTTCGAAATGGGACAGGATCCCTCGGTCGCTCTGCTGCGGCTGGAAAAAGGCGAAGTGGATATTGCCGGCGACGGCGTACCGCCCGCACAGTTTCTGTCGTTTAAAAACAACCCGGCCTATAAGGGCCTGATGGTCACCGGCGACCAGTTGCAGACCGGCTACGTGACGATGAAAACCACGCTGCCGCCTTTCGATAATCTCAAAGTCCGCCAGGCGGTGAACATGGCGGTCAACAAAGATCGCATCATGCGCATCATTAATGGACGCGCGGCGCCGGCCAACCAGCCACTGCCACCCGCCATGCCCGGTTATGACAAGGCATATCAGGGTTTCAGCTACGACCCGGCAAAAGCGAAGCAACTGCTCAGCGAAGCGGGTTTCCCCAACGGTTTTGCTACCGAACTGTACGTGATGAATACCGATCCGCAGCCGCGTATCGCCCAGTCTATCCAGCAGGATCTGGCCAAAGTGGGCATCCACGCCAGCATCAAATCCCTGGCGCAGGCGAATGTGATTGCGGCGGGCGGCTCCGCCAGCCAAGCGCCGATGGTCTGGTCCGGCGGCATGGCGTGGATCGCCGATTTCCCGGATCCCTCCAACTTCTATGGCCCGATCCTCGGCTGCGCCGGGGCGGTAGAGGGCGGCTGGAACTGGGCGCGCTACTGCAACAAAGCGCTGGACGCGCAGGCGGCCGCGGCGGACAGCATGGTGAAACCCGACCAGCAGGACGCGCGCATTGAAGCCTGGCGCAAAATCTTCATCACTGCAATGGATGACGCGCCCTGGGTGCCGGTATTCAACGAGAAGCGCTACACCGTACATTCCACACGCATGGGGGGCGAGGACGCGCTGTATGTCGATCCAGTGCATGTACCAGTCAACTACGACTATATCGGACTGAAATAATTTGATGGCGCCGGGACGGCGCCGCTGCTTAAAGGAGAGTCAGGATGTGCCAAAATTGTCTGGTGAAGACCATTCATCATGCTCAACATCATTTCGGCTGGGATAACAGCCTGAGCCCGGTCCTGCACGTAGCTTCCGGCAGCCAACTGGAGTTTCACTGCCTGGATGCGGCTAACGGCTGGTTCAACGCCGGTTCTACCGCAGCGGATATCCCAACGCTGCCGTTTGATAAGCTCAACCCGGTCAGTGGCCCGGTCTATGTGGAAGGCGCTCAGCCGGGCGATGCGCTAAAGGTGACGCTGGAATCCTTTCGTCCCAGCGGCTTTGGCTGGACTGCGAATATCCCGGGCTTCGGCCTGCTGGCCGATCAGTTTTCTGATCCGGCGCTGACGCTGTGGCAATATGACCGCCAGGGCTTAACCCCCTGCGCCTTTGGCCGATATGGCCGCGTACCGCTGAAACCCTTCGCCGGTACCCTCGGCGTCGCTCCCGCCGCCGCGGGCCATCATTCGGTGGTGCCGCCGCGCCGCGTGGGCGGCAATCTGGATATTCGCGATCTGGCCGCTGGCTGCACATTATGGCTACCGGTGGAAGTAGAAGGCGCGTTGTTTTCTATTGGTGACACCCACGCCGCGCAGGGCGATGGTGAAGTCTGCGGCACGGCGATTGAAAGCGCGATGGACGTGGTGGTGAAGCTGGAAGTGGTTAAAGATATGCCGCTGAAAACGCCGCGTTTCGCCACCCCTGGCCCAGTGACCCAACATCTGGATCGGCACGGCTACAGCGCCTTCACCGGCATTGGCCCTGACCTGATGACCGCCGCCCGCGACGCGGTAAGCTATACCATCGATGCGCTGTGCCGCGAACAAGGGATGTCGGCGGAAGAGGCCTATATGCTCTGCTCCGTGTGCGGCGATCTGCGCATCAGCGAAATCGTCGATCGGCCTAACTGGGTGGTGTCGTTCTATTTTCCCAACAGCGTGTTTAATTAGGAGCGTTATGTCAGCAGTCCTATTTCCGGCGCCGCTGCTCTCGGTCGAGCGCCTGTCGATCCAGTTTGGTACACAGCGGGTGGTGGATGACGTCAGCTTTGCGCTCTGGCCGGGAAAAACTCTGTGCATTGCCGGCGAGTCGGGCAGCGGTAAATCGCTGACTTCGCTGGCGATCATGGGTTTGCTTCCGGAGGAGGCACAGATTCCAGGCGGCGCGATTATTTTTGATAACCAGGATTTGCTCAGCCTGCCGGAGCGGCAAATGCAGCTGCTGCGCGGCAAGTCGGTTGCCATGATTTTTCAGGAACCGATGACCTCGCTCAATCCGCTGATGACGGTGGGCCAGCAGCTGGAAGAGACGCTGCAACGCCACGAAGTGCTGGGCCGCCGTGAACGGCGCAGCCGGGTCAGCACGATGCTGGACGCGGTCAAAATCAGTCATGTGGAGAAGCGCCTGCAACAGTATCCGCACGAGCTTTCCGGCGGTATGCGCCAGCGGGTGATGATCGCCATGGCAATGCTGTGCCAGCCACAGGTGCTGATTGCCGATGAGCCGACCACGGCCCTCGACGTCACTATTCAGGCGCAGATCCTCGAGTTGATGCGCGAACTGCAGCAGGCGTTTTCCACCAGCCTGCTGTTGATCACCCACGATATGGGAGTGGTGGCAGAAATGGCCGATGATGTGCTGGTCATGAGTCACGGCAAAATCATGGAGCAGGCTCCGGCAAAAACGCTGTTTACCTCGCCGCAGGCGGCTTATACCCGCCAGCTGTTGCAGGCGGTACCGGTGCTGGGCCAGGCGCCCGCGCTGGCGCCGGTCGAGGCGACGCGACCGTTGCTCAGCGTCCGCGACCTCAGCGTGCGCTTTCCGGTGCGCGGCGACGGCCTGCGCGTGCGTCGCGAAGTCCATGCCGTCGATGGCGTCAGCTTCGATCTTTTCCCCGGCGAGACGTTGGGCATCGTCGGTGAAAGCGGCTGCGGTAAATCGACGACGGCAAAAGCGCTGATGAATATGGTGCCATTTAGCGGCAGCGCGCAGCTTAACGGACAGGAGCTGCACGGCCTGAAGGACGAGGCGTTAAGAGCGGTACGCCGCGATTTGCAGATGGTGTTTCAGGATCCCTGGGCGGCGCTCAATCCGCGCAAAACTATTTTCGACCTGGTTGGGGAGCCGCTGCTGATTCATGAGCAGATGCCCGCAGTACAGCGCACGGAGCGGGTGGCGCAGCTATTGCAGCAGGTCGGCCTGCCAGCGGAAGCGATGCGGCGTTATCCGCACCAGTTTTCCGGCGGCCAGCGCCAGCGCATTTGCATTGCCCGCGCGCTGGCGCTGAACCCGAAAGTGATCATCGCCGATGAATCGGTTTCCGCGCTGGATGTTTCAGTACAGGCGCAGGTGCTGACGCTGCTGGAAGATTTGCGTCAGCGCTATCGGCTCAGCTATCTGTTTATTTCCCATGATATGGCGGTGGTGGAGCGCATCTGCCACCGGGTAGCGGTGATGTTTGGCGGCCAGCTCGTGGAGATCGGCCCACGAGATCGAGTGTTGCACCATCCGCAGCATCCTTATACTCAGCACTTGCTCAGCGCCGTTCCTATACCTGACGTTCAGCAAAGACGGCAACCCCGAGCCACCAGCGCAATGCCGATAAGACCAGAACCGATCAAACCCATCGGCTATCAGAGAGTACCGCAGCGCTTTACCGATTTTGGCGACGGGCACCTCGTCGCCTGCTGAACAAAAAAGCATTCAAACCGGCGGATTTCCGCCGGTGGCAACACTGTTGCCACACAACTCGACGAGAGGCCATTAAACTGGAAAAGTTAGCACATAGCAGGACATAGAGCCGGTCTAAAATGCCCTAAATGCAACGTACCGTATCTTTTATTGTTAGACAAAACCGGAGGTAAACATGCTTAAACCGTCTTCTCCCTAGTGGTGTGATCTCACCACGCGGGAATTCAGTAAACTGGATATGGCGAATATCGTCGCCGTACTACCTATTTGCGCCGTAGAACAACACGGAGCTCATCTGCCGGTTCGGGTGTTTGCTGCCATTAATGTGAAGTGGTTTACTGATTTAGTGTATGATGGTGTTTTTGAGGTGCTCCAGTGGCTTCTGTTTCTATCAGCTGTCCCTCCTGTTCAGCTACTGACGGGGTGGTGCGTAACGGCAAAAGCACTGCCGGACATCAGCGCTATCTCTGCTCTCACTGCCGTAAAACATGGCAACTGCAGTTCACTTACACCGCTTCTCAACCCGGTACGCACCAGAAAATCATTGATATGGCCATGAATGGTGTTGGATGCCGGGCAACCGCCCGCATTATGGGCGTTGGCCTCAACACGATTTTACGTCACTTAAAAACTCAGGCCGCAGTCGGTAACCTCGCGCATACAGCCGGGCAGTGACGTCATCGTCTGCGCGGAAATGGACGAACAGTGGGGCTATGTCGGGGCTAAATCGCGCCAGCGCTGGCTGTTTTACGCGTATGACAGGCTCCGGAAGACGGTTTGCGCACGTATTCGGTGAACGCACTATGGCGACGCTGGGGCGTCTTATGAGCCTGCTGTCACCCTTTGACGTGGTGATATGGATGACGGATGGCTGGCCGCTGTATGAATCCCGCCTGAAGGGAAAGCTGCACGTAATCAGCAAGCGATATACGCAGCGAATTGAGCGGCATAACCTGAATCTGAGGCAGCACCTGGCACGGCTGGGACGGATGTCGCTGTCGCTCTCAAAATCGGTGGAGCTGCATGACAAAATCATTGGGCATTATCTGAACATAAAACACTATCAATAAGTTGGAGTCATTACCCTTTTTTCAACTTCTGATGGATGCGAGTGATTGAACTCATACATTAATGTTTTCCCACGAAGTCTTTTTTCAGGTAAGCCTTCGCACATATCGGTAAATAGCTTGCCTGCTTTTATTTTTTCTGTCATCGACATGTTCATTTTTAACATTCCGTCCTGATAAGTTGGTCGGATAAGGCGCTCGCGCCGTATCCGACATTAATTTCTTAATCGACTTCATTCACCTGGCGACGCAGCAGAGAAAGTGGGCCGGGGCCGCTAAGCGTGAACACGGAAATTAAGGTGAAGCCCAGCGCCACCAGACCCAGCACCAGGTAAGCGCCCTGGAAACCGATGCTTTCATACATATTGCCCGCCAGAATAGACATAAAAATCATCGCCAGTTGCTTAAAGAAGCAGAAACAGACCAGATAAATCGTCGCTGAAAAACGCACTTCAAACTGGCTGGTAATATATTTAAAGCAGCCCACCAGCAGGAACGGTACTTCAAACATATGCAGCGTTTTCAGAATAACCACTTCCAGTGCTGAGGTAGCGAACGATGAGCCAATAATACGTACTGACATAATAGTGCCAGCCAGCAGCAGGGCGTTTTTCCCACCGATGCGATTAATGATCAGTGGCGCAAAAAACATAATCGAGGCGTTAAGTAATTCGCCCATTGTCGTTACGTAGCCAAATACCCGCGTACCCTGTTCACCGGTAGCAAAGAACGAAGTAAAGAAATTAGCAAACTGTTGGTCAAAAACATCGTAGGTGCAGGAAACGCCAATAACATACAGTGACAAAAACCACAGTTTTGGCTGTCTGAACAGTTCCAGCGCCAGCTTAAGGCTAAATGCCGAATGGTTGGCACCTACCGCATTGGCAACCGTGGCAGAAGAGGGCGCATCCGTTTTGGCGAAAAAGAGTAAAACGGCGAGGATGAATGCACAGCCAGAACCCAGCCAGAAAACAAACTGATTATTGATGGTGAACATGATGCCGACAATCGAGGCACACAGCGCCCAGCCAACACAGCCAAACATCCGCGCGCGACCATATTCGAAATTACTGCGACGGCTGACTTTCTCGATAAATGCCTCTACTGCTGGCGCACCGGCGTTAAAACAAAAGCCTAGATAAATACCACCAACAATCGATCCTACTAAAATGTTGTATTGTAACAGTGGCCCGAAGATAAAAATAAAGAACGGCGCAAACATCACTAACATGCCGGTAATAATCCACAGCAGGTATTTGCGCAGCCCGAGTTTGTCAGAAAGCAGACCAAACAGCGGTTGGAATAATAGCGAGAACAGAGAAATAGCGGCAAAAATAATACCCGTATCACTTTTGCTGATATGGTTGATGTCATGTAGCCAAATCGGGAAAAACGGGAAGTAGGCTCCCATGATAAAAAAGTAAAAGAAAAAGAATAAACCGAACATCCAAAAGTTTGTGTTTTTTAAATAGTACATAATGGATTTCCTTACGCGAAATACGGGCAGACATGGCCTGCCCGGTTATTATTATTTTTGACACCAGAGCAACTGGTAATGGTAGCTACCGGCGCTAAGGTGGAATTCCGCCGACACTGACGGGCTCCAGGAGTCGTCGCCACCAATCCCCATATGGAAACCGTCGATATTCAGCCATGTGCCTTCTTCCGCGTGCAGCAGATGGCGATGGCTGGTTTCCATCAGTTGCTGTTGACTGTAGCGGCTGATGTTGAACTGGAAGTCGCCGCGCCACTGGTGTGGGCCATAATTCAATTCGCGCGTCCCGCAGCGCAGACCGTTTTCGCTCGGGAAGACGTACGGGGTATACATGTCTGACAATGGCAGATCCCAGCGGTCAAAACAGGCCGCAGTAAGGCGGTCGGGATAGTTTTCTTGCGGCCCTAATCCGAGCCAGTTTACCCGCTCTGCTACCTGCGCCAGCTGGCAGGTCAGGCCAATCCGCGCCGGATGTGGCGTATTGCTCGCCACTTCAACATCAACGGTAATCGCCATTTGACCACTTCCATCAATCCGGTAGGTTTTCCGGCTGATAAATAAGGTTTTCCCCTGATGCTGCCACGCGTGGACCGTGGTAATCAGCACCGCGTCGGCAAGCGTATCTGCCGTGCACTGCAACAACGCTGCTTCGGCCTGGTAATGGCCCGCCGCCTTCCAGCGTTCGACCCAGGCGTTAGGGTCAATGCGGGTCGCTTCACTTACGCCAATGTCGTTATCCAGCGGTGCGCGGGTGAACTGATCGCGCAGCGGCGTCAGCAGTTGTTTTTTATCGCCAATCCACATCTGTGAAAGAAAGCCTGACTGGCGGTTAAATTGCCAACGCTTATTATCCAGCTCGATGCAAAAATCCGTTTCGCTGGTGGTCAGTTGCGGGATGGCGTGGGGCGCGGAGGGGAGTGTCACGCTGAGGTTTTCCGCCAGACGCCACTGCTGCCAGGCGCTGATGTGTCCGGCTGCTGACCATGTGGTCGCGTTCGGTTGCACTACGTGAACCGTTAGCCAGAGTTGTCCGGCGCTCTTCGGCTGCGGTAGTCCAGGCAGTTCAATCAACTGTTTACCTTGTGGAGCGACATCCAGAGGCACTTCACCGCTTGCCAGCGGCTTGCCATCCAGCGCCACCATCCAGTGCAGGAGCTCGTTATCGCTATGACGGAACAGGTATTCGCTGGTCACTTCGATGGTTCGCCCGGATAAACTGAACTGGAAAAACTGCTGCTGGTGTTTTGCTTCCGTCAGCGCCGGATGCGGCGTGCGGTCGGCAAAGACCAGACCGTTCATGCAGAACTGGCGATCATTCGGCGTATCGCCAAAATCACCGCCGTAAGCCGACCACGGATTGCCATTTTCATCATATTTAATCAGCGACTGATCCACCCAGTCCCAGACGAAGCCGCCCTGTAAACGGGGGTACTGACGAAACGCCTGCCAGTATTTAGCGAAGCCGCCAAGACTGTTACCCATCGCGTGGGCGTATTCGCAAAGGATCAGCGGGCGCGTCTCTCCAGGCAACGAAAGCCATTTTTTGATGGACCATTTCGGCACAGCCGGGAAGGGCTGGTCTTCATCCACGCGCGCGTACATCGGGCAAATAATATCGGTTGCGAAGGTGTCGGCTCCGCCGCCTTCATACTGTACCGGGCGGGAAGGATCGACAGATTTGATCCAGCGATAGAGTGCGTCGTGATTAGCGCCGTGGCCTGATTCATTCCCCAGCGACCAGATGATCACACTCGGGTGATTACGATCGCGCTGCACCATTCGCGTTACGCGTTCGCTCATCGCGGGTAGCCAGCGCGGATCATCGGTCAGACGATTCATTGGCACCATGCCGTGGGTTTCAATGTTGGCTTCATCCACCACATACAGGCCGTAGTGGTCGCACAGCGTGTACCACAGCGGATGGTTCGGATAATGCGAACAGCGCACGGCGTTAAAGTTGTTCTGCTTCATCAGCAGGATATCCTGCACCATCGTCTGCTCATCCATGACCTGACCATGCAGAGGATGATGCTCGTGACGGTTAACGCCGCGAATCAGCAACGGCTTGCCGTTCAGCAGCAGCAGACCATTTTCAATCCGCACCTCGCGGAAACCGACATCGCAGGCTTCTGCTTCAATCAGCGTGCCGTCGGCGGTGTGCAGTTCAACCACCGCACGATAGAGATTCGGGATTTCGGCGCTCCACAGTTTCGGGTTTTCGACGTTCAGACGTAGGGTGACGTGATCGGCATAACCACCACGCTCATCGATAATTTCACCGCCGAAAGGCGCGGTGCCGCTGGCGACCTGCGTTTCACCCTGCCACAAAGAAACCGTCACCCGCAGCTCATCGCGCAGCTCGCCGTACATCTGAACGTCTGCCTCCAGTACAGCGCGGCTGAAATCATCATTAAAGTGAGTGGCTACATGGAAATCGCTGATTTGCGTGCTCGGTTTATACAGCAACGAGACGTCACGGAAAATGCCGCTCATCCGCCACATATCCTGATCTTCCAGATAACTGCCGTCACTCCAGCGCAGCACCATCACCGCGAGGCGGTTTTCTCCGGCGTGTAAAAATGCGCTCAGGTCAAATTCAGACGGCAAACGACTGTCCTGTCCGTAACCGACCCAGCGCCCGTTGCACCACAAATGAAACGCCGAGTTAACACCATCAAAAATAATTCGCGTCTGGCCTTCCTGTAGCCAGCTTTCATCAATATTAAATGTGAGCGAGTAACAACCTGTCGGATTCTCCGTGGGAACATACGGCGGATTGACCGCAATGGGATAGGTCACGTTGGTGTAGATAGGCGCATCGTAACCGTGCATCTGCCAGTTTGAGGGGACGATGACAGTATCGGCGTCAGGAAGATCGCGCTCCAGCCAGCTTTCTGGTACCGCTTCTGGTGCCGGAAACCAGGCAAAGCGCCATTCACCATTCAGGCTGCGCGACTCTTGGGAAGGGCGATCGGTGCGAGCCTCTTCGCTATTACGCCAGCTGGCGAAAGGGGGATGTGCCGCAAGGCGATTAAGTTGGGTAACGCCAGGGTTTTCCCAGTCACGACGTTGTAATACGACGGCCAGTGAATCCGTAATCATTGTCATAGTTGTATCCTGCGTGAATTGTTATCCGCTCACATTTTCGCATAACATACGAGCCGGACACATAGAGTGTAAAGCCTGGGGTGCCTAATGAGTGAGCTGACTCACATTAATTGCGTTGCGCTCACTGCCCGCTTTCAAGTCGGGAAACTTGTCGTGCCAGCTGCATTAAGGAATCTGCCAACGTGCGGGGAGAGGTGGTTTGCGTATTGGGCGGTAGGGTGGTTTTTCTTTTCACCAGTGAGACGGGCAACAGCTGATTGCTCTTCACCGCCTGGCCCTGAGAGAGTTTCAGCAAGCGGTCCACGCTAGTTTTCCCCAGCAGGCGAAAATCCTGTTTGATGGTGGTTAACGGCGGGATATAACACGAGCTGTCTTCGGTATCGTCGTATCCCACTACCGAGATATCCGCACCAACGCGCAGCCCGGACTCGGTAATAGCGCGCATTGCGCCCAGCGCCATCTGATCGTTGGCAACCAGCATCGCAGTGGGAACGATGCCCTCATTCAGCATTTGCATAGTTTGTTGAAAACCGGACATGGCACTCCAGTCGCCTTCCCGTTCCGCTATCGGATGAATTTGATTGCGTGTGAGATATTTATGCCAGTCCGCCAGACGCAGACGCGCCGAGACAGAACTTAATGGACCGGCTAACAACGCGATTTGCTGGTGACCCAATGCGATCAGATGCTCCACGCCCAGTCGCGTACCGTCTTCATGGGAAAAAATAATACTGTTGATGGGAGTCTGGTCAGAGACATCAAGAAATAGGGCCGGAACATTAGCGCAGGCAGCTTCCACAGCAATGGCATCCTCGTCATCCAGCGGATAGTTAATGATCAGACCACTGACGCGTTGCGCGAGAAGGTTATGTACCGCCGCTTTACAGGCTTCGACGCTGCTTCGTTCTACCATCGACACCACCACGCTGGCACCCAGTTGATCGGCGCGAGATTTAATCGCCGCGACAATTTGCGACGGCGCGTGCAGGGCCAGACTGGAGGTAGCAACGCCAATCAGCAACGACTGTTTGCCCGCCAGTTGTTGTGCCACGCGGTTGGGAATGTAGTTCAGCTGCGCCATCGCCGCTTCCACCTTTTCCCGCGTTTTCGCAGAGACGTGGCTGGCCTGGTTCACCACGCGGGAAACGGTCTGATAAGAGACACCGGCATACTCTGCGACATCGTATAGCGTTACTGGTTTCACATTTACCACCCTGAATTGACTCTCTTCGGGTGCTATCATGCCATACCACGAAATGTTTTGCGCCATTCGGAGGGGGCACGCCGAAGTGAGATTCAAAATGCCGACGTCAGTTCACAGGTGGGTAATGATACCAACGTGTTGATTTCGTATTTTCACTGACACCAGGATCATCCTGATGTTACAAGGATTGAATGACTACAGATTAAAATAGTCATCAACAGGTTGACAGCATTACCCTCATCGTAAATATTACGCATTCGCTTATTGTAGATTTTTCCGCACAGGGCGGACATGTAAAGCTTCGCTCTCAACTGAGGGGGGCCGATTTTCGACATCCGCGGCCGGCGCCGGACCGATGTGCCTGAGCGTTTCTCGATCGGCACCACGCCCAGAAAGGCGGCAGCCTGCTCAGCCGATACAAAGTTATGGCTGCGAAGCACGACCAGCATATGCATCCCCAGCTGGGGACCAACCGATTTAATTGAGGTCAGCAGTGTATAATCACGCCTCAGTGCAGGGCTGGCTTTGATATGTGCTTTTATCTGCCGCTCGATATTACTTACCTCCTCGCGCAGAAGCTGCGCCATACGCCTGCAGGAACTGATAATATCTGCAGGTGTGTCTGTCGACAGGTATTTTTCCAGCCTGTTCTCCTCACGCAGGGCATCACCCAGCAGAACATCCCGCCGTCGCAGGAGTGCACCGAGATATCTGATTTCGGGTGCCGGCGGCTCCCAGCGGTGTGGCTTCTTAAGGAATGCGTAACAGGCCAGCATATACGCATCCACCTTATCCGTTTTTGTCATGATTCCCATGCCACGCGCAAACTCCCGACTACGGTGAGGGTTGGCCAGAGAAACCCGGAAACCGGCATCATGTAATTCAGTGGCCAGCCGTTCGTGATAAACACCGGTAGCTTCCATTACCACATGAACATCTTCCGGACTGCAATGTTGAAGCCTGAGCCAGCGAAGAATATTTTCAACTGAATGTCTGTTATTCTGGATGTTACGGGTTTTTATGCGTCCTTTGATACCGTCATAAAGCATGCAAAGATCCAGGGTGTTTTTACTTACGTCAATGCCGACTGGAAACATGGTCAAACTCCTCTCACATAAACCGTCACGCCTGTTCGCCTTGTACATACGGAGTCGAGCTCCCGATAACCGTTCAACCTGATGTGCTGGCGTGAAAGGTGAAGCGGAGGGCCATGTGCTGCAAATCAAGGTTCAGCGGTGCCGACTTTTCTGACCTTAAGGGAAGGGGGCGGCTCACTCTGCTTCAGTGGTGGTAGCTAATTACCACAAACTGTTAGATACAAGCCACCGTGGCGGATGTCACCCAGGTCGACAAACTGCTGCACGGCGACGAGAACGTCGTCTGCGCCGATGACGGCTACACAGGCGTCGAAAAGCGCTCCGAGCATGCCGACCGAGAAGTGATCTGGCAGGTCGCAGCACGCCGCAGCACCTACAAGATGCTCGATAAACGCAGCGCCCTGTACAAAGCCAAGCGCAAGATCGAGAAGGCCAAGGCGCAAGTGCGAGCGAAGGTAGAGCCCCCGTTTCGCGTGATCAAGCGGCAGTTCGGCTACACCAAGGTACGTTTCCGAGGGCTGGTGAAGAACACTGCACAACTGGTGACGCTGTTTGCCCTGTCGAACCTATGGATGGCCCGCCGACATTTGCTGGCAAGCGCAGGAGAGGTGCGCCTGTAATGCGGAAAATGGCCGTCGCAAGGTGCTCGCGACGGCTGAAAGCACCGAAATGAGCGAGTGATCCGATCGTTTTTGATCAGTTCACCGCTTTCAAAATCAGCAGTGGCTGAAGCCAGCCGGAAATACAGGGCTACTTCAGACCATCCCTAGCTAGGGCTCGTAGTTCGGCGCAAGGCTGAAGTCGCTTGGCTGCTTCGCTGTGCAGATCCATGACCCACTTTCCATCAAACTCCCGGTTGTAGTTCCACAAGCATCTCGCGAGTCTTGCCGGCCCGCTCCACTAACAAGACCACAACATCTCCAACGTTCTTGTCGTCTAGCCGGGCCTGTAATGTGGTGACGTCGTCAACGGCGATACCGTCGATGCTGATAACGCGATCGCCGGGCACGATGCCGCCTGCGGTGACCTCGACGCCGACGAGCCCGGCCCTGTGCGCCGCCGAGCCCGGCGTCACGCGCAATACGAATACGCCCTTACTGCCGGTCAGCGCCTGCAGACGCGTGTTGAGCTGCTCATCCACCTCGATGCCCAGCGCCGGACGGATGTACTTGCCGGTCTTTATGAGTTGCGGCACCACGCGCATGACGGTATCGACCGGCACCGCAAAGCCTATGCCGGCCGAGGCGCCAGACGGACTGTAGATGGCGGTATTGATGCCGATCAGCCGCCCAGCCGAATCGAGCAGCGGGCCACCGGAATTGCCGGGGTTGATGGCGGCGTCGGTCTGGATCAGGTGATCGATGGCCGGGCCGCCCGCTTCTCCCGGCAACGAGCGGTCGAGCGCGGAGACGATACCAGTGGTGAGCGTCCAGTCCAGGCCGAAGGGGTTGCCGATAGCAAACACCTTCTGACCCACCTTGAGGTCGGCACTGGTGCCGACCGGCACGGCCGGCGGGCGCTTGAAACCGACGCCGATCTTGAGCACGGCGATGTCGTGCGCGGGGCTCGTCCCCACCAGCGCGGCCTGGTAGTCGCGGCCGTCGGCCAGTTTGACGGTGGCTTCGGACGCGCCCTGGATGACGTGGAAGTTGGTGACGACGTGGCCGGCGTCGTCCCAGATGAAGCCCGAGCCAGTGCCGCGCGGCACGGAGAACACGTTGCGCGTCCAGACATCGCGTACTAATTGCGCGGTGGTGATGTAGACCACCGAGGCGCGTGATTTTTCGAACAGTTCGATGGTGGTTTTCTCGTCCGCCGCCAGATCGCCACGCGCCATCACGGTGCGTTCTGCTGCCTCGCGCGGACTGAACCAGGCCTCGATGGCGGGCAGAAACTGCCACAGCAGCATGAGCGCGGCAATACAGGCGGTGATGAAGAGCCAGCGCCGGACGAAGCGGTCCGGCGCGGGGCGTTGGTAGGGGTCGAGATAGGCCATGAGACGTCTCCTGTTGATGGGCAATCAGCGCCACAGCCCGCTCGGGCGCCAGCGCGGTGGGCGCGTCGCCAAAGCGGATTCCGGCAAAAAATGGGGCGCGCGGAGTGGCAACGCTGATGCTGGCCCAGGCGCCAACGTCAGCAGGCGTGCGATGCGCTCTTGCGTTGCCGGACGCGTGCGCAAGCAGGAGGGCTCGGGATTGCCCCATCCCGGCCATAGCCAGGCACGCCAGGAGCGGCTGACCCGCTCGATTTTCGCCAGCGCGGACGCCAGCCCCTGCGGGTCGCCAGTCAGTTCCGCCGCAAGGCGGTCAGCGTCGAACTCACGCACGCGAGACAAGCCGAGCTGTGCGAGCAGGGCCAGTTGGGGCGATGCGGCCAATAACAATAGACCAGGCCAATAGACCTCCGCCGCGCCAACCAGCAGCGCGGGCAGGCTGAGCAGGATCGCGATCTGTCCCATAAGGGCCAGTAGGCACGTGAGGCGACTGACGGAATCCGCCAGCCCCATGACACGCAGATCCTCATTAGCGATGTGCGCGACCTCGTGCGCGAACACACCCGCCAGCTCGCGTGGGCTCAGGCTGCGCAGCAGGCCATCGGTGAGGGCGATCGATGCCTCCTGCTTCGATCCGGTGGCGAAGGCGTTGACGACGGCACTGGGCACATAGTGCGGCACCGGCGTGGCGGGCAAACCGGCACGGGCGGGCAGCTCGCGCAACAGGGCCCACATCTCGTGGGCTTGTTGCGGGTGCAAGGTCCGTACGCGGTACAGGCGCAAGCTCAGCGCCGACGCGGCTACCGGGTCCAGCAGCAACGCACCTGCAACGGCAAACAGCGCGAGCCACAGGCAGCCTTCCCCAAATGGCAGTCTCCCTGCTGCGGCTGCGATCCCGACCAGGGTCAGGACCAACAGCCCGGTCTGCAGGCGGTTGAGCCAGCGGTGTTGCAAGAGCACAGTGCGCGGATCACTCGGATGATGACGGGTCATGCTCAGAGGTCTCGGCGGCGCGGTCGCCGCGCTTGCGCAGCAGCCAGTAGGTCGCACCCAGAGCCAGCGTGGCGCCTGCCAGCGCGGATATCTTTGCGGGGCTCGCGTCGGAGTCGAGGATCACGAACTTGCGGGAGAGTGCGATCACCGCGATCAGGACCACCGTCTTAACCTGGATGATGCTGTCCCGACGCAGCGCCACGCGCACGATGGAATGCTTGAACTCCATCGCGATCAAGAGCGTCATGATCATGCCGAACACGCTCTGGAATACCTTGTGGTCCAGGGGATTGAAGGCATCGAGAACCAGCAGCGTGAAGACGATGGAGATGAGCTGGAACAGCGACACCATGATGATGACGGCGATCACCGCCGACAGCACGAGCGCGACGACCTGCTCGAAGCGCTCGTAAAAACTCATGATGGCCAATTGGTCACGCAAGACCTGAAATGGGTTAAGGCGTTTTGATTTCATGACTATGAACTCCCTGGAAAACGGCTGCTGTCGAGACGGCGGCGCATTGCGCTGATGTGTCCTTCAATCAACTCGGTCGACATGCCAAGCGTCGACATCACCTGTTCCGCCAGCCCAATAGCTGCGGCAAAGGATTGCTGATACACGCGCACGTTAGGCATGGCGCGAAATGCATCGGCCGCGGTTGTACTTCTGCATGACACCCACAAGGTTAGCGCCGGACGGCGCTCGGCAATCGCCTGGGCGATGCGCAACGCTTGCTGGGCATGGGCGAACGTTAGCACCACCAAGTGCGCATGCGTCAAGCCGGCAGCCAGCAAGGTATCGGGCCGACTGGCATCGCCATGGAACACCGGCGCGCCGGCGGCACGCGCGGCCTCTACCTTCTGCGCGTCCGCCTCCAGCAGCAGATGCGCCACGCCGGCGTGGCGAAGAATCTCGCTGACTGTCAGGCCAAGCTCGCCCGCGCCGCAAACGATGACATGGTCTCGATATCGCGTCGTCTGCGCGGCGATCTCGACTTCTTCAGCCTGGGGTGGCTGAATGACGCCGCCGGTGCGGCTCAAGAACCGGGCAAGTACATCGTGATGGCGGATCAGTAGCGGTGCCAGGGCCATGCTGAGCACCAGCGCGACCAGCATGGGTTGGACGACGGTCGCGGGGATCAGATGCTGCTGCAAGACCGTGCCCAACAACAGCAGGGCGAACTCGCCGCCGTGCCCCAACGCTATGCCCGTGCGCCAGGCATCGAGGGCGGACAGGCGCGTCGCCCGCAAGGCCAGCGTATTGAGCAGGATCTTGACCGGTACCAGCACCACCAGCCACGCCAGCACCGCCAGCGGTGCCGAAAGAATCTGTGCTGCGTCCAGTTGCAGGCCGATGGTCACGAAGAACACGCCCGACAACACATCGCGAAACGGCCTGAGGTGGCTTTCCATGTGGTGCCGGAAGTCGCTCTCGCCCAGCACCATCCCGGCGAGGAAGGCCCCCAGGGCGGCGGATACGCCGACCGCGTGCGCAGCAGCGGCGGCAGCCACCACCACGCACAAGGAGACGAGCACGAACGATTCCTCGTGGCCCCGCCGCGCCACCCAGCCCAGCAGGCCATGCAACAGACGGCGCGAGACGAGGGCCGCTGCCGCGAACAGCAGCAGCACACCGAATACTTCAAGCAGCACATGCTCGATCTTCGGCGACTCGCCGCGCGCCCAGATCGCCAGCAAGGCCAGCAGGGGCACGCTGGCCAGGTCCTGAAAGACCAGCACGGCGATGGCACTGCGTCCGTGGCGGGTGGTGAGCTCGCCTTGGTCGGCCAGTTGTCGGCTGACCAGCGCCGTGGACGACATGGCCGCCGCAGTGCCGAGCAGCGCGGCGCTCTGGCCGGGCT
The DNA here is from genome assembly GCF_964241505.1 of Klebsiella sp. Q11. Classification (NCBI taxonomy): domain Bacteria; kingdom Pseudomonadati; phylum Pseudomonadota; class Gammaproteobacteria; order Enterobacterales; family Enterobacteriaceae; genus Klebsiella; species Klebsiella sp. Q11. Next base: position 15,323 of record NZ_CAXSXW010000018.1, on the reverse strand, counting down.
GCCCCAGCCACATCAATAGCAGGATCAGCGGCGGGGCCACGGCGATCATCTGCAGAGCGCCCGCCATCAGCACCGTCCTGCGGGCGAGCCAGAAGTCTCCGAGGGAGAATTCCAGTCCGACCATGAACAACAGCAGCGCCACGCCCAGCTCGGACAGAAAGCTCAGCGTCTCCCCCGGCGCGATCACGCCGATGACTGAGGGGCCCAGTACAACGCCGACAGAGAGATACCCCAGCAAGGCGGGCACTCTGAACGCCGCCGTGGCCATCGCCGCCAGGCTGCAAGCCGCCAGCAGGATTAGCGTAGTGCCGAGCAAGCCCTGCATCGGTCAGCGCCCCACTTGCGTCGACGTCCAGCGCACGATGTCCTGCGCGCCCATCGCGCCGGCCTGACGGGCGATCTCCCGCCCACCCTGGAACAGGGCGAGCGTCGGGATGCTGCGGATACCGAACTGCGCGGCCAGGTGGGGCTCAGCCTCGGTATTCACCTTCGCCAGCCGGATCCTCGGTTCGAGCTGGTGCGCCGCTTGCTGGAACTGTGGCGCCATCATCTTGCACGGCCCGCACCATGGCGCCCAGAAATCGACCAGCAGCGGCAGATCGCTGCGCTCCACGTGGCGCGAGAACGTCGCCGTAGTCAACTCGATGGGCTCGCCCGTGAACAAGGGCTGCTGGCAGCGGCCACAGTTGGGATGTTCCGATAGCTTCGCAGTCGGTACGCGGTTGATGGACTGGCAATGCGGGCAGACGAGGTGAAGATCATTCTTCATGGTTCGCCTCCTTGGACCACAGTGAGGCTGCCTCGCTTCGGGTCACAGACAATGCCGACCAATCAACGCCTTGGATCCAATCGTTCCCGTTTTTGCTTACTCCGGCCTCTTCCAGATGAGCAGCGATGAATGCTTCGGCCTGCATGAGCCACCTTCGGACAGCATCTTCCTTACTAGGAATCAGCAGGATTTCAGAGACGCTGCTGGCATTCAGCCCGTCCACACGGATAAGCAGAAAAATGCGCCGCCACAAACGCGGCATGTCCTTCAGCAGGTCAAATGCAAAAGCGAACTCGCTCGACCGATCAATCAGCTCCTCCTGTTCCGCGATCGTTGCGACATCGGGATGCTGACTGCCAGCGAAAATATCGGCCAGCTTGAGTGTGTCATCGTGCTGATAAAATTCGAAGATTTCCTCTTCCACCATGGCCTCGGCCACGTCTTGGGCATCCGGTTCGACCGGCGCGTCCAGAGAAACGAATTCGCCAAATTGCCGGCTGCTTGCCACTTCGTTATCCAGGACGGCGAACAGATGCTTCAAAAGACCGGTGTAAGCCTCTTTTTCCCCCGGCACGGATTGCCATTCCACCTTAGCTCGGACAATCGCTTCATCCACCACGTCGCGCAGCGTCGGATAATCGCGCGGTAAATCGCCGACGGCCCGCAGATAAGCCAGCTCACGCCTTGCGACAGCCTCAAGTTTCGACAGTAGAGGCATTCGGGTCACCTCGGCCTCATGGGCGGCTGATGCGGGTTTTGCGGCAATCCGCACCTTGAGCTCGCGCAAGCGCTCGCGTCGTGCTTTGCGCTTGATTTGATCCTGAGCATGCAGTCGGTCAAAATGCTTCTTGGCCTGACGGAACAACGACTGTGCGAGCATCTGCGCGAGGGGCGTCAGCTCGTCATGTGATGCAGTAACGCTGACAATCTTTTTGCCGGGCAGGTGCATATAGCCACTGGCCAGAAATTGCCGCTTGATCTTGTCGCGATCAAGGACGATTTGAAGTCGCGCTGAATCTTTAGTGTGTTTGTCGAGCAATGGCTTGAGGGCGTGCTCGATCACATTTCCCAAAGCTCTCTGCCAAGGTTCATGAAACTCTTTGTCGATAGCTCGATAGCTATATTGTATCTGCATGTATGACTCCTTCGATGTCATTTCTATGGAGGCATGAATCGAGGATGCTCATATCCATAGATTTTGGTTTGGCACGCTCTTACCCCAGGCGCGTTTGCGAAGACTCCAACTCAAGAACAAAAGCGTGACGCCATAGACTGCCGCATGGAAACCCAACAGCCAGCCTGCGGCCACGAATGACTCGACCGGACGGGTAAAAAATATCCACAAGACGATAGCACCAAGGATAATCGAGAGCAGTCCACTGAGGGCAAGCCAGATTTCACCCTTGATTTCCCGACGCAGCCGAACGGCGGCGGATATCTCCAGCACACCGGTGAAAATCGCCCAGAAGCCCACGCTAGCCCATAAAAAAGAAGCCAAGACTATCGTGGCGACCCAAGGAGCAACCAGGACGACGACGCCCGTAAGTATGCTGACAATGCCGCTGAACAGCAGCCAGCCCCAGCGCTCTTTTTTCTGGATATGGCGCACCGCTGCAAACAAGTTGAACGCGCCATTGACCAAGGAAAATGCGCCGAACATGATGGTCATGGCCAACAGAGCCGATTGTGGCATCCAGAACGCGAGGGCTGCAAAAATCAATGCCAAGACACCGCGCAGCACAAAAAGCCACCAATTTTGGCTCAGCGAACACAGTGCTTTGGTGGGGTCATCCGCATTGGAATTGGCGATGGTGTCTGTTTTCATGCAATATCTCCTAAAGATCTATACAAAATAAAAAATCAAACACTCATGGGACAAGAGAGGGGGCGCTATGCGCCCCCTCTCCAGCGGTTTCAGAACAACCTGGACAGTTTTGCCTTGACTTCATCGAGCCAGCCTTTTCCGCAGCCTCCCCCTCCCGTCTTTTCCTTGATTTTCTTGAGTTCAGCGTACAGGGGCTCAAAGTCCTTCCTTTTTCCATAGCCCAGCAGTTCTGCCATTTCCAACTGCTGCCGGGCTTCGTTCAACAATGTCTCCAGGCGCTCATTGGATGCTTCGCTGCGCTGACCATCTTCTACCAGGGGCTCGGCGCGCTTCAGGAGCAGCTTCGCACGCAGGACGGGCAGCGGAAGCACGCTGCGCTCCTCGACCAGCGTGCTGAGCGCTGACTGCAGCGCGGCTTTGGCTTCTTCGATCTTGCCCTGATCGATCAGCGGCACGACTGCCTTCACGGCTGCGGGATAGGACGCCAAAGGGATGCTGGTGACCGTGATCACGATTTCACTGGCCAGCAAAGCCAGCACGTGGCGAGCCTGTTGCACCTCGCCATGTTTGAGGGCATCCAGCGCCTCGTCGGTCATCGCCTCAATGGTTTCCGTGTTGGCGAACAAGTCGTGCACGATGGTGCGCACATCAACGCCGGCCAGGGCGAGCGTGGGTTCGCGCGCGACGATCAGCTCCAGCTTTCCCGTCACTTCGGCCAGCGTTGCCAATGCGCGTGCAGTGTCCTTGCCGTCAAGTGCGGCCAGCGCTGATTTGGTCAGCGACAAGGCCGAGACTGCCTCATCGAGGACTTGTTTACGTTTGTCTGCCGCCTGCGAGTCCGTTTCTTTCTGAACCTCAGGCTGTACCTCCGTGACGACTTCAGGCTTGGACTCTGGACTGACAGGAAGGCTGCTTACCGCGGCCTGTTCGTTTTTTCCTTCGTTCGTCGCATTGGGATTCGGTGTTTGCTCATTCATGGTGATATGCCTCGTATGAGATAGTGAAAATAGGCGAATCTATTGGGGCTGAATGCGAACATCGCGAGACTGACCGACAGAGCAGTCAGCCCCTTCATCACCTCAAAACAGCTTTTGGATGCGCGTCTTCAACTCGTCGAACCATCCCTTGCCGCTTTTGCCACCAGCCGACTTTTGCTCAATGGACTTCACCTGATCGAAGATGGGTTTGAAGTCCGCCTTCTTGCCATAACCCAGGATCTGCGCCATCTCGATCTCCGTGCGCACGGACGACAGCAAGGTGCTGAGCTCCTCGTTCTGCTTGGCATCGCGCCTGTCGGTCTCGGCCAGCTTTTCAGCTTTTGCCATCGCGGCTTCGGCCCGTAGCACGGGCAGAGGAAAGGCGACCGAGGTCACCACCAGCGTGTTCAGTGCTCGGGCGAGTTCCGCTTTGGCGTTGTCGATCTTGCCGCTGTCGATGAGCCGTGCGGCCGACTTGATCGCTGCCGGGTACGTTGCCATCGGAAGGTTGTCGGTTTGGATTACGATTTCGCTGGCCAGATTGGCAACGATGGGCCGGGCCTTTTGCACCTCGCCATCACCCAACAACTCCCGAGACAACTTGACCGCTTTCTTTACCGATTCCACGTTGGCGTGGATATCGTGGGTGATGACGCGTACATCGACCGGCGCCAAAGCAAGTTTGGCGTCGCGTGCCAATACCAGTTCCAGCTTTCCGCTGGCCAGTTCCAGCGCAGCAAGCGCCTCCTTGGTCTTGTTTGCATCAAGGAGGGTCAAAGCCTCCTGGGTCTTGGTGAGCGCCGTGATGGCGTCTTGAGTGAGCTCGGCACGCTTTTTATCGGCTTCCTGGGCGGCCTTGTCATCTACCTGTGGCTGTGCCGCCTTGGATGCGGCAGAGGGTGCTGCAGCACCTGGGCTAGAACCTGCCGCCGATTGGGCCAGAGCCGGTCCGCTCAGTCCGACGACGACCGCCAGGGCAAGTGCGGAGAAGGTGTATTGTGGCTGTTTGATATTCATGATCTTGGGCTCTTGATTGAAGTTAGTTGACTGAGATTTCAATCTGTTTCGGTTTGGCTTGCTCGGCCTTGACAAGCCGCACTTCCAGCACGCCGTCTTTCATGGAAGCCGTCACCTTGGTCGGATCAACGTTGTCAGGCAAGACAAAGCTGCGCACAAAGCGGCCATAGGCACGTTCGATGCGGTGGAACTTCTTGCCCTGCTCCTCTTTTTCCAGTTTGCGCTCGCCGCTGATGGTGAGCACACCGTTTTCCGCGCTGACGCGCACGGCATCCTTGGGGACCTCCGGCAGATCCAGCTTGAGGAGGAATGCGTTCTCATCCTCGCTGATGTCCGCCATTGGAGCCCAGTCCGCCGTGGTCATGGCTTCGTTGCCGGTACGGGCGCCCTGTCGCTGGGGTATTCGTCCGAACATCGTCGCCAGGCGGTTTTGCAATTCATCCAGTTCCCGGAAGGGGTCCCACGGAGTCAATGCAGACATATCGGTTCTCCTTGAACAATGCCGACGAATTGGATGACGCACTGAACAGAGCCGTCGGTTTACTCTGAATGGCACCTACTACTGTTTTCAGTTCCGAACAAGTCCTTGAGTCAATTGACGGATATCGCTTTCGTCGAGCGTTTCCCGCGCCAGCAGCTCGCGCGCACAGCGCTCCAGCACCGCGCGGTTGATGTCGAGAATCCGGTAGGCGCGCTCGAACACGCCCATCACGATGTCGCGGATAGCCTGATCGATGCGCGCCTGGGTCGATTCGGCCACCCGGCAACAGCCTTGGCCAGCAATGTCTTGCCGGTGCCCGGTGGGCCGACCAGCAACACGCCCTTGGGAATGCGCGCCCCGAGACGGCCATCAAGATGCGTCGCTCGCCGACTTCTTCTTGCTCGAGTCTTTGCCAGCGTCGCCGTGCGGCGTCTCGGTCGCCTTCGCGACATCCGGCTGCTCCGGCTCGGCCGGGGTCTGCGGTGGCTCTTTGCGTTCGAACACCACGCGTTCGGCCTTGTCGTCCCAGCGTGCGCTGGCGTGATCGCCCTTGCCGATGCCGCCACCGAGCATCTCGCGCGCCAGCGCAGTTTCCAGCTCGCTGCGGATCAGGCGCTTGAGTTCACGCGCACCGAACTCGGGCTTGTAGCCTTCTTCCGCGAAATGGTCGATCAGCGTCTGATCGAAAGTGAGCGTCACGCCCTGGCTGGCGGCGCTGCGCGCCACGCGATCGAGCTGCAGGCCGACGATGTGGCGGATCTCCTCCTTGCCCAGCGCATGGAAGACGATGATCTCGTCGATGCGGTTGAGGAACTCGGGCCGGAAGTGGCCGCGCAGCACGTCCATGACCTCGGCCTTGGTCTTTTCGTACTCCTCGCCGGCCGCCTCACGCGCCTTCAGCCGTCGCTGGATGATGTCCGAACCCAGGTTGGACGTGGCGATGATGATGGTGTTGGTGAAATCCACCACCCGGCCCTTGCCGTCGGTGAGGCGACCGTCGTCGAACACTTGCAGCAGGATGTTGTAGACGTCAGGGTGTGCCTTCTCGATCTCGTCGAGCAGCAGCACGCTGTAGGGCTTGCGCCGCACCTTCTCGGTGAGCTGACCGCCTTCGTCGTAACCGACATAGCCCGGAGGCGCGCCCACCAGCCGCGCCACGGTATGGCGTTCGCCATATTCCGACATGTCGATGCGCAACAGGGCGTGCTCATCGCCGTAGATCGATTCGGCCAATGCCTTGGCGAGCTCGGTCTTGCCCACCCCGGTCGGGCCCAGAAACAGGAAGGTAGCCACCGGTTTACCGCCTTCGCGCAGGCCGGCGCGGGATAGCCGCACGGCATCGGCCACGGCACGGACCGCCTCGTCTTGTCCCACCAGGCGCTCGTGCAGCCGTTGTTCCAAGTGCAGCAGCTTTTCGCGCTCTTCCACCGTCAACTCGTTGACCGGGATGCCGGTCAGGCGCGAGACGATCTGCGCCACGTGTTCCGCCTTGACCTCGGCACTGCCGGAGGCCCGCTCCCGCTCCCAGTCCTCGACGAGCTTCTTGAGCTCGGCCTCCTTGGCTTCGATGCGCTTGCCGAGCTCGGCGGCCTGGTCGTACTGCTTGCGCGCGGCCACGTAATCCTGTTCACGCCGTAGCTGGTGCAGTTCGGACTCCAGCTCCTGCACGGCCACCGGCCGGGCCGTGGCCGACAGCTTCACGCGCGCGGCCGCCTGGTCGAGCAGGTCGATCGCCTTGTCCGGCAGGAAGCGCGCCGTGATGTAGCGGTCGGACAACTCGGCCGCCGCGATGATCGCGTCCTCGGAGATGCTGACCTTGTGGTGCGCCTCGAAGGTGTCGCGCAGGCCGCGCAGAATCATGATGGCCTGGGCCACCGTCGGCTCGGGCACCGTCACCGGCTGGAAGCGCCGCTCCAGTGCGGCATCCTTCTCGATGTATTTCTGGTACTCGTTCAGCGTCGTGGCGCCGATCAGGTTGAGTTCACCGCGCGCCATCATCGGTTTGAACACGTTGGCCACGTCCAGCCCGCCTTCGCCACCGCCCTGGCCGGCACCGACGATGGTGTGCACCTCGTCGATGAACAAAATCAGCTCGCCCTGGTGCTCGGTCACCTCCTTCAGCACCTTCTGCACGCGCTCCTCGAACTCGCCGCGATATTTGGCGCCGGCCACCATGGCGTTGATGTTGAGTTCCACCAGGCGCTTGTCGCGCAAGGTCTCGGGCACTTCACCCGCCACCATGCGCTGCGCCAGCCCTTCGACGATGGCGGTCTTGCCCACACCCGGCTCGCCGATCAGCACCGGGTTGTTCTTCTTGCGCCGGGCCAGCACCTCGATGGTGGTTTCGATCTCCTGCGCGCGGCCGATCACCGGGTCGAGCTTGCCGTCGCGCGCCATCTTGGTCAGGTCGCGCGAGTACTTGTCGAGTTCTGGCGTGTTGGTCGGCGTCTCAGCGCGGCCATCCTCGGCGCCCTTGCCGACCACCTTGCTGACCTGTTGGCGCAGCGCCTGCGGCGTCAGGCCGTAGCGGCGCAGCAGGTTGGCGGCCAGCCCTTCGCCTTCCTCAGCCAGACCGATCAGGAAATGCTCTGGACCGACATAAGAATGGCCGAGTTCATTGGAGGCCACGAAGGCGCGGCTGAGCGCATCCTTCACGCGCGGCGACACGCCGATCTCGCCCTCGAAGGGCTTGTCCCCGCGCTTGGCCTCAGACTCGATCTGCCGCTTGAGGTCATCGACCTTGATCTTGAACTGACCCAGGATGGTCTTGACCACGTCGCTGTCGGCCAGCGCCAGCAGCAGATGTTCGGTATCCACCTCGGAGCGGCCAAATTCGGCAGCGTGTTTGGCGGCCTCCTGCAGCAAGGCTTCCGACTGTTCGCTGATGCGGCTGGCCAACCCACTGCCGCGACGGCGCGGCGCACCCGAACCTGCGGTGGCGGGCTCGCCAAACGAGGCATCGACCACGTCATCGGTATCGGCGGCAACTGGCGTCGCGTCTTCGCCGATGCGGAAGAAGTCACTGCCGAGGAAGTCCTCGAACAGGCCGCTGCGCGAGCCGAACAAGGCTTCCAGCGGCGAAACGGTGCGCTTTTGCTGGCGCACTAATTGCCGGTAATGGTCGTCGCACAACAGCATGGTGCTGTTACGACCGTTGAGATTGGCTTCCACCCGCACGGTGGCGGGTTGGCCGCAGACCTGGCATTGTTTTCTGGCCATGCTGATGCTCCTGAGAAGGTTGACAAGGTTGAGGCGACGAGGCATCGCGAGCCGCGACTCCTCGTCTCGTGCCGGGTTTTTCTTGTGACGAACGAGCCGGCGACGTCAGCCGTTGATCGGGATCGAGCGTCCCTGCTTCGGCGCGCTGACCTCGCGCTTGTCGATCGTGACCGTGAGCACCCCGTTCTTGAACGATGCCTTGATCGAATCCTGGTTGGCGTCGTCAGGCAGGTTCAAGGCACGCTGAAAGCTGCCGTAGGAGCGCTCCACACGGTGGAAGCCACCTTCCTTCTTCTCCTGTTCCTGGCGCTTCTCGCCACGCACCATCAGCACGTCGTTGTCGAGAGTTATCTGGATGTCCTTCTCCTCGACACCGGGCACTTCCAGGGTAATCTTGTACTGCTTGTCGGTTTCCTGGATGTCCAGGGCCGGCTTCAGCATGCCCGACCAATCGGATGGCCACTGCGGCATGTTCAACGCCGGAAAACCGAAGCCCCGGAATGCGTCATCGAACAGCCGGTCGATTTCCCGATGCAGTTGCAGGATCGGGCTGACTGGCCCGCTCGCCGCTGGCAGGTCATTGCGCTGCACCGGCAGGGAAGAGACGGTCTGCTGCTCTTGCTGCTCGTTCTTGAACCAGTTCCAGGGAGCCAACTTCTTGAAATCGATGTCCATGTCATACCTCCAGAAAAATTGGAAAACGAGTTACTCAAGCCCTTTGCCTGCTGTGACGGGCAGTGCGCCCAGGCGACACGGGCTGCTCGGATGACTTCTGCTGTTCACGCTTGCGCATCACCTCCTTCTTTGCTCCGGCTCGGGTCTGATCATTGATCCACTGATCGATTTCACTTTGAGGAAACCGCCACGTCCCGCCCACCTTGAAAGCCGGAATTTCCCCGTGCGCGGCGAGCCGATAAAGCGTCCGCTTGCCGACTTTCAAGTACGCAGCCAATTCATCGAGCGTGAAAATCACCTGTAGGTGCGCTTTCATCCCTGTAGGTGCGCTTTCATCTCACCCTCTCCAATCGCGTCGCTTTGCGGTTCCGGCCAAGGAAATCCTTGCAATACTTTGTAATATTAGACCTACTATGAATAACTTCAAGAGTCAATGTGCAGCGTTCTCCCGCCCCATTGATGCAGGTCAACTGCTCAGGCAAGGCACAGGGGGGCGGCCTGATCAGGCAATGGACAGCGCCTGGCTCCTCAGCCTGCGTGTGCCACAGGCGCCTCGATCAAACACCGATCCTCACGTTGTAGCCGAGTGCCCGCAGCCCCTTGCTCGTCTGCATGTTCCTTGGCGGAAACTCGTCTGGGCGCGCCCAGACGACGATTTCCCCGAGGCTGCTCAGGCCAACGTGCGGAATTGCCCAGTCGTCGCTGCGGATCGCGTTCCAGAGTCGGGCCGAAACACTTCCGTTGCCCCAGACAACGTAGTTCAACAGTATCCGTCCGGCCAGCACACCTTCCCGACACCGCCGCCGAAGGCCATGGCCCATCAAGCGGATTTTCCATGCGCCCTCAGCGCCGTACCTACAGCAAATCTTTCAAGGCTCAGGTCATTCAGGAGTGTTCTGAACCCGGTGCCTCCATCGCAAACATCGCCTTGGGCTACAGCCTCAATGCCAACCTCGACCACAAATGGATTCGGCTGCCTACCCAGAAAACCACGGCTATCCAGCCAGCGTTCATCCCGTTGCCTTCTCAAATGCTCGGCGTGGGTTCGCATACTCAAGCGCGCTGCTGCGATCATGAGTTTGATCCAGTCGGCCCGTAATAATGGGCACGATCCGTATGCCTATCTCAAGTGAAGTGGTTTACTGAATTTGGCCACCTGAACAGAGGTGATATGCTCACCTCAGAACAACACAGGTGTCATAATGAAAAAAAGAAATTTCAGCGCAGAGTTTAAACGCGAATCCGCTCAACTGGTCGTTGACCAGAACTACACCGTGGCAGATGCAGCCAGCGCTATGGATGTCGGCCTTTCCACAATGACGCGATGGGTGAAACAATTACGTGATGAACGGCAGGGCAAAACACCAAAAGCCTCCCCCATTACCCCGGAACAAATTGAAATCCGTGAGCTCAGGAAAAAGCTACAACGTATTGAAATGGAAAATGAAATATTAAAAAAGGCTACCGCGCTCTTGATGTCAGACTCCCTGAACAGTTCTCGATAATCGGGAAACTCAGGGCGCGTTATCCTGTGGCCACTCTCTGCCATGTGTTCGGGGTTCATCGCAGCAGCTACAAATACTGGAAAAACCGTCCTGAAAAGCCAGACGGCAGACGGGCTGTATTACGCAGTCAGGTACTTGAACTGCATGGCATCAGCCACGGCTCTGCCGGAGCAAGAAGCATCGCCACAATGGCAACCCAGAGAGGCTACCAGATGGGGCGCTGGCTTGCTGGCAGACTCATGAAAGAGCTGGGGCTGGTCAGTTGCCAGCAGCCGACTCACCGGTATAAGCGTGGCGGTCATGAGCACGTTGCTATCCCGAATCATCTTGAGCGACAGTTCGCCGTAACGGAACCAAATCAGGTGTGGTGCGGTGATGTGACCTATATCTGGACGGGTAAGCGCTGGGCGTACCTCGCCGTTGTTCTCGACCTGTTCGCAAGAAAACCAGTGGGCTGGGCCATGTCGTTCTCGCCGGACAGCAGGCTCACCATGAAAGCACTGGAAATGGCATGGGAAACCCGTGGTAAGCCAGTCGGGGTGATGTTCCACAGCGATAGTAATAATGCCGATGTCAGTCTTTACCACCACTTAGTTTGCCGTTTAACCAGATTGGTGTGATTACTGATGCAGTGAAGACCTTCCCGCATCCTGACTCACACAGCGATCGACCTTTTGTGTCCTGCCCTGGACCCGTCGGTTGCCGGAAGCGCCTTCATGCGAGGCATCTCCTCACCGATGCGCGTGACTCAAGAAGGGCCTGACGGCTTGTCTCGTTACTGTCCTGTCCGGGTTATCTGTCTGGAGATTCAACTCTGTTTCCTCACAGGAGCTCTGTCATGGTTGATAAAGTTACCGAAGCTGCCGTTGTGGGTGGCGTGGATACACATAAAGATTTGCACGTTGCCGCTGTCGTAGATCAGAACAATAAAGTCCTTGGGACTCAGTATTTCTCCACAACACGACAAGGTTACCGGCAGATACTGGCATGGATGACCTCGTTTGGGACATTAAAGCGAATTGGTGTTGAGTGCACAGGTACCTATGGTTCCGGTTTGCTTCGTTATTTTCAGAACGCCGGGTTAGAAGTTCTTGAGGTGACTGCTCCAGACCGGATGGAGCGACGCAAACGGGGTAAAAGTGACACAATTGATGCTGAATGTGCCGCTCATGCAGCATTCTCAGGCATCAGGACAGTTACTCCCAAAACGCGTGATGGCATGATTGAGTCCCTGCGGGTATTAAAAACTTGCCGAAAAACAGCAATATCAGCCCGCAGAGTCGCTCTCCAGATTATCCATTCAAATATTATCTCTGCCCCGGATGAATTACGTGAACAGCTCAGAAATATGACGCGCATGCAGCTCATCAGGACCCTGGGTTCCTGGAGACCTGATGCCAGTGAATACCGCAATGTAACCAACGTTTATCGCATTTCATTAAAGTCCCTTGCCCGACGCTATCTCGAGTTACATGACGAAATCGCTGATCTGGATGTCATGATTGCGGCAATTGTCGACGAGTTGGCACCTGAGCTGATTAAACGTAATGCTATCGGATACGAAAGCGGGTGATGCTGCCAACTTACTGACGCCCTTCTAAGTGTCAAGTCGTTATTTGAGTGCTGTTAATCTGCCGATTTTGATTGCGAAGCAGTGTGAAGACCTCGCGTGCGATATAACGTTTCAGGCAGCGCAGCGCTTCCATTTTTGAGTGCCCTTCCGCGACTCTTTTCGCGACATACTCCTGCGTTTTCGTATCTGTACGTAACCGGCCTATAGCGATGATATGCAGGGCGCTATTTGCTGCGCGATCTCCACCACGGTTCAGTCTGTGGCGATTTGTTTTTCCTGATGAGACGGGAACGGGACTGACTCCGCATAAGGCCGCGAAGCCAGGCTCAGACTGCAGCCGTTGAGGGTTATCACCCGCAGTGATGAGCAGCTGAGAAGCGGATTCATAGCCGATAGCGTTACGCTTGATCAGCTCAGGTGCCAGCTCATCAACGATTGACGCGATCATGATATCCAGGTCTGCTATTTCATCGTGAAGTTCAAGATATCGTCGAGCCAGCGATTTCAGGGCAATACGATAAGCATCCTGAACATTACGATACGCCGTCACATCCGGCCGCCATGCGGCCAGGGTTCGAATCAGCTGCATCCGGGTCAGATTACGTAATTGATCACGTAGTTCATCCGGAGATGAAACGATATTCATCTGGATCATTTGCAGCGCAATACGACGTGCTGCAACGGCTGTTTTTCGGCAGACTTTCAGAACGCGGAGTGCTTCAATCATCCCGCTTCGTGTTTTAGGTGTGACAGTGCGTATCAATGAGAAAGCTGCGTGGGCGGCACTTTCAGCATCAATTGTGTCACTTTTTCCACGCCTGCGGCGTTCCATTTTATCCGGAGCAGTCACTTCCAGCACGGTGATGCCGGCATTTTGCAGGTGGCGTAGCAAGCCAGCGCCGTAAGAACCGGTACATTCAACTCCGATGCGGGCAACCGTTCCAAAAGATGCCATCCATGTCAGCATCTGCCGATATCCCTGCCGGGTTGTCGCGAAAAAATCACTGCCTAAAACGCGGTTGTTTTCATCAACTACTGCAGCAACGTGCAGGTCCTTATGCGTATCAACGCCGCCCACGACAAACGGTGGGCGAACTGATTTAGTCTTCGCCATAGCCTAATCCTTTCTGGAACTTATCGTCATTTCTCCTGACGATAACCCGGACAGGACAGTAAGGAGACAAGACGTCAGGCCCTTCTTGAGTCACGCGCATCGGTGAGGAGAAGCCTCGCATGAAGTACTTTCCGTCAACCGACGGGTCCAGGGAAAGACACATTTCTGGTCGATCAGAGTGTGAGTCAGGTAGCCGGAAAGTCTTCACTGCATCAGTGATCTCACCGCGCGAACAAAACAGCAAGCATGATGATGAGAACTGACACAGACATTCTTACTATCCGAATGAACCAGCACCTGTTTTTGGGGATTACGCCGCCATACAGCCATCAGCAGTGCGTTCAGGACAATGTCCTTTGTCATCCGGGATTGCATGGACCAGCCGATAATTTTGCGTGAGAACAGATCAACAACCACGGCAAGATACAGCCAGCCTTCGTGGGTCCTGATATAGGTTATGTCGGTTACCCAACGCTCATCCGGAGCATCCGGATTGAACTGTCGCTGGAGCCTGTTGGGCGACACGATACTGGCCTCGCCTTTACGTGCCCGCGGGCTCCGGTATCCGACCTGAGCCTTTATCCCGACACGTTTCATCAGTCGCCAGACTCTGTTCACTCCGCACTGTTGCCCGCTGTCCCGCAGATCCAGATGGATCTTGCGATAACCATAGACGCATCCCGATTCCAGCCAGAACTGTTTAATCTGTCCTGTCAGTCTCAGGTCTGCCTGATGGCGTTGTGAATGCGGCTGCTGAAGCCAGGCGTAAAAGCCACTGGGATGAACATCCAGCACCCGACAGAGCAGGCGAACAGGCCAGCAACGGGCGTTGTCACGGATAAAGGCGAAGCAGGAAAATCGTCTTGAACGTCAGCTGCAGCAACTGAGTTATGCGCGGGTGCTTATCCTGGATGAAATAGGTTATCTGCCAATGAACCGTGAGGAGGCGAGTCTGTTCTTCCGGCTGCTGAACCGCCGGTATGAAAAAGCGAGCATCATCCTGACGTCAAACAAAGGGTTCGCCGACTGGGGTGAAATGTTCGGTGATAACGTGCTGGCGACGGCGATCCTGGATCGTCTTCTGCATCACTCAACGACGCTGAACATAAAAGGAGAAAGCTATCGGTTGAAAGAGAAACGCAAAGCCGGAGTGCTGGCAAAAAGCGCAACGCCAATCAGTGATGATGAAATGGTGGAAAGCGGACAACGTTAATGACCAACAGGGAGTGCGGGCAATGAAAATGGCGAAAAACGGTCAGTAATCTTGGCGTTGACACATCGGTTAAAACGGTTATAAAAGGTCTTCCTTGGGCCATATCGCTCAGGCAAATCGCGCCAGCAATGGCGCGAGGGAAAGCTGCTATTACCTTCTTCAGCGAGTCCTCAGCTACTTCCTGTGGCTTTCTATGCCGCTACCGTTGTTGAACCGGATCAAAGCGGTGCGTGGCTATAAAGCTTCATGCCGGATGGCTGGCAGACCTTCGGTCGTTGCCCCTAATCGTGTGCAGCGTGAATTTACCGTGGTAAAGCCCAATCAGGTCTGGGTGACTGATATCACCTACAGCGCGCCCGGATTTCAGGGCGGGTAACGTGTTTTACATACTGAGGATTGATAACTTTTACTTTATGTCCCTATTTTTCAGACTCATGCTGCCAGTAAAATGCCCCAGTGCTCGCTTCGACACTAATCAGGCAGACCGGAATCTTCGCCACCGCCTGGAGTAATTCTTTTCGACCAGTACGCTTTGAATAAACTGACTTACCCATGCCATTGTGATTTTAAACATCATTAAAATTATAGCCATTGGCGCATTGTAATTATAACCTCTAAAAATCAATGTGTTACTTTGCTTTATGTTATGTTTGACAAAAGTCAACATGTCTTTGATTGGAATTGCTGATTGTTTTTTGTTTATTAATAGGCTCTAATCCATAAAACAGTCTCAATCAAGTTGTAAAAGAATGTATGTTTAATTTCGAAATAGCATTCTTTGACGCCGACAGCCTCTACGAATTATTTCATTGAATTCGTTCCTGACGCCTTAAATATTGCGGCCTCCGGTCAGTCGAAGTTTCTATTAACAGTTGCACAAGTGAGCATCGCAAATCGCTTCTGACTTTTGTGCGTATTAACTGTTTGCTCATTGATACTTAATTCACTCTGACAA